>JBIIGF010000216.1:0-4555 GCA_044236665.1 Aestuariivirga sp.
TGTCCAATCACGGCGCGAGCCCCCGTCAATAACTTCAAGTAGAGTTACCCGCCATATTTATATTGCACATTGACCCTGTGCGGAGGGGTGAAATCCGCAAAGTGCGCGCTTACTTATCTTAGCGTGCATTCACATCCAAATTTGATGTCGAAACTGTGGCGGAATTGGCACAGCTGCAAAGCTTTGCCAGGGTGGGGACCCTCCCACCTTGTCAACGCTCCGAAGCTAACTTAACAACAAGTTCATTAGTATAGTTAACTCGGAGTTACCCACATGCTTAAGAAAGTTCTCTTCGCCTCCGCCGCCGTCCTGGTGACGGCTCAGGTTGCCCACGCCGCAGACGTCGCCGTTGAAACGCGCGACTGGTCCGGCTTCTACCTGGGCGTGAACGGCGGCTACGGCGGCGGTACCTTCGACTATCCGATGAGCATCAAGGCCAGCGACCTGCCGCCCCCGCCGGCTTCGGTTGAAGTTGCTTCAGAGCCCGACACGTTCAAGTATAACTTCGGCGCGGAAAACAACGCGAGCGGCTTC
Source organism: Aestuariivirga sp. (assembly GCA_044236665.1). Taxonomy (GTDB): domain Bacteria; phylum Pseudomonadota; class Alphaproteobacteria; order Rhizobiales; family Aestuariivirgaceae; genus Aestuariivirga. The sequence continues at coordinate 535 of JBIIGF010000216.1, forward strand.
TTCGGTGGCGCTCAGATCGGCTACAACTACCAGGTCGACAGTTTCGTGCTCGGCATCGAGGGCGACATCTCTGCGACGAACATCGAGAGCAAGCTGAAGCTCTATTCGAACACCGTCAACGCTGACGTCAGCGGCCACTCGGAAGTCGACTGGTTTGCCACCGCCCGCCTGCGTGGCGGCTACGCCGCGACGTCGAACCTGCTGCTCTACGTGACCGGCGGCGCGGCCTGGGGCTCCGTGACCTCGGGCTTCGACGCCGACCTCGGCGGCTTCGGCAACCTGAGCGAAGACAACAGCACCAGCCACATGGGCTGGACCCTGGGCGGCGGCTTCGAATATGCCGTGACCGAGCACATCTCGCTCAAGACCGAATACCTCTACGTCGACCTGGGCCAGCAGAATCTCCGCAACATCGACCTCGCCGCGCTGGCGGACGTGGATGCTTCGGCGAAGCTGTCGATCGATCAGAGCATCGCCTTCTCGACCGTCAAGGCCGGTATCAACTACCGCTTCTGATACGTTCAGAAATCAGATCGACCCCGGGCGGCGCACAGTCTCTGTGCGCCGCCTTTTCTTTTCGTGCTTCGCCTGAGACTGGCCGTCTCGCCAGAGCCGCCTGCCCCGGGCACCCAGCGAAGCGTCGGGTCCCCGCCTCCCCAGTGGCCCACCTCAACGCGCCAGCAAGACTTCCGCGCGAGGGCGCGCAATTCAGGGGTGGCTCTGGCAGTCGTCTTTGATCTTCCCAATTCCCATTCACAAAAGTTACAATAAGTAAATTCCTCAAATCACTCTCGCCCCGGCAGGAGAAGGATCTGCGATGCGTCACGCCGAAGTCTGGACACTCCCCCGCCTGCTGCTCCCCCTGCTCTTGTGGCCAATGGAAGCTCACGCCGACAGTTTCACCATTTCCAGCGGCCAGTCCGTCAACACGGAGCAGGTGCTCGATACCACGGGCGATATCGGGATTGTCGAGGCAGGCGGCACCATTGACGCACCCGTCGTCGGGATCAGCGCCCTCGCCGAAGGCGTGACGATCTCGAATGCAGGTTTCGTCATGGGATCGGTGGGGAGTGGCTTTGCTGGCGCGACCGGTATTCTTGCGTTCACGGACGGCAACACGATCACCAACTCGGGAACCATCATGGCCTATCGCGTGGGCAACTATGGTGTTGCAACGGCGATCTATGCCTCCGGCTTGAGCCATATCACCAACTCGGGAACAGTGATCGGCTTCGCCAACGGGCAGGGCTCCTCCGCCACGGGTCTTCAGGGCAACGACTCCAACACGATCGAAAGCACTGGAGAGATCACAGCGTCTGCGACGGGTGATTTCTCCACCGCGGCCGGACTTGCCGCTGGCAGTGAGAACGTCATCACGAACGCCGGCCTCATTAGCGCTTCTGCGGTGGGAGATGTCAGTTCGGCTTATGGCCTCAGTCTTCAAGACGCGCCAACGCCCGGCGCCCCCGGCAACATTATCGAGAACTCTGGAACCATCCGGGTGAGGGCCGATGGCGCTGAGGCGAGTGCATTCGGAATTCGCGGGTATATCGGAAACGCTCTCAGCAATTCAGGACTGATCGACGTGCAGGCGACCGGCGCTAACAGCCGGGTGACTGGTGTTTCTTTGATGTTTGACGATTACCTGCGTGAGGACACGCTTGAAATCACTGGCACCGTGCGTGCACATGCATCAGGAACAAGCGCCAGCAGCATCGCCGTTGCCGTTCCCCAAATTGGCTTCATTCGCAATTCAGGCCTTATTGAGAGCGCTGCAGTTGGAGATGCGGCCGAGGCCTTCGGGCTTAACATGATCGTAGGCGGATCTGAGACCAATAACTCTGGAACCATATCGTCCACCGCAACCGGAGAGGGGGCGAGAGCATACGGCGCATACATGGCGAGCAGCAACGCAACCAGCCTCATCAACACCGGCCTCATCAGCGCCAGGGCCACGGGCGAGGCGGCAGAAAGCTACGGCGTCTGGGCCGGCTCAAATTACGCCATCACCAACTGCGGCACAATTAGCGGCGGCACGGCGGCGGTGACGTTCGAGGGGACGGAAAACACGCTGAACCTCTGCAAAGGGAGCCACATCGTTGGCGCACTGCAGCTGGGCGAGAGCAATGCCCTCAACATCGACCTCGGCCGGGGCGTCAACGCAGCGCTTCACTATGAGGGCAGCCCGGCGGTCTCCGTGACGGCTGGCCCGCATGTGGTGGCGCAGGGTGTCGCCGCTGTGATTGACCCCACCGGCTTCTCGGCTCAGGCCGAAATGGTGACTGACCTCACCCGGGTGATCTCCGACGGCGTCGACCGGCGCCTGGCAGCGGCGCGGCAGGGCCGCGCGCCGGGATCCATGGCGCTCGGCTCCGCCATTGTCGTGCCCACCGCAGACACTGCGCCCGGCCAGACAAGCCAGGCGGTGTTCTGGGCAGAGGGCCTTGGCCAGTCGCGGAGCCAGGGCGCCAGCGGACAGGACACGGGCTTCGACACGCGCCTCGGGGGCGCGATGCTGGGCGTTGATGGTCAGGTCGGGCGCGAGATGCGGGCCGGCGCCTTCCTTGGCGCGTCCGCGTCCACGCTCGAGACCGACACGAATTCCCAGTCAATCGACGCCGACAGCTACTTCGCCGGCGTCTATGCCGGGCTGCAGCGGGGCGCCCCCTTCCTCAACCTCGCCGCAACCGCCGGGCTCTCCAACCAGTCAAGCAGCAGGAAAATGAATGACAACCTGGCGGAGGGTGGGACTGACCACGCCACGGCAAGCTATGGCGGCACCTTCGTGAGCCCCGCTGCAACGCTTGGCGCAGACGTCTCAATTCCGGGCGCGGTCTTCAGCCCGAGCCTCCGCGCCCGCTACGCGGCGCTGTTCCTCGACGATTATGATGAAAAGGGCTCCGAGGCCGACCTGTCTGTTGATGCGCGGACTGTGCAGGTTGTCGACATGCGCGCGCAGCTGGCGCTCGCCGTGCCGGTGGCGCTTGAGGGCGGCGAGTTTGCCCTCACCACGAGGCTCGGCGCCGACGCAACATTCGTGAGCGACAGTAACGTGGATGTGCAGCTGCTCGGCGAGACGCTCGGCTTCAACGTGGGCGGCGACGACCTGGCCCAGGCCTTCGCGGGCCTCGACGTCGCCTATGTGACCGACGCGGGCACGCGCTTCTTCGCGGGCGCGGAGGCCGGTGTTCAGGACAGCTCCACCACCACCGCCCAGGTGACGGCAGGCTTCGAGCTGCGGCTCTAGGCTGAGCCGGCCCGGCTCAGTCCTTCACGCACTTCCCCTTCTTGTCGCGGACATAGCCCTTCGGGCAATCGCCGCCCGCCTCCGGTGGCTTCTTGCCGGAAGGCTTCGTGACGGGGCCGTCCAGCGGAGGGATCGTCATGTCGGGCACCCGCCTATCCGGCACCGGCTCATTTTGGCGCGTATCCGGCACCGGCTCGTCTTTGCGCTTGTCGGCGAGGCAGGTCTTGTAGCGCTTGCTGTAGCTGTAGCCTTCGGGGCACTGGACCCTGTTCTTGTCCTTGCGGACGCACTCGCCGCTCGCGTCACGGCGATAACCCTTCGGGCAGTCGGCAGCCTCGGCCTGGCAGTAGCCCGAGGGCCCGAGCACTTCGCCGGGCGGACAGACGCACCTGCCCTTGGCATTGCGGACCTGGCCGTTGAAGCAGGCGGGCAGGCAGCGGCCGCGGACATTCTCCTCACCCTCCGGGCAAGACAGCGGCACACACTCGCCATTGGCATTGCGCCGCAGGCCCCGCTTGCACTCAGGCTGGCACTGGCCGCCCACAAACTCCGCGCCGGGTGGGCAGGCGCACTGGCCGGCGGGGTTGCGCGTCAAGCCCTCGCGGCAGCGCGGCAGGCAGCGCCCGCCAACCAACTCAGTCCCCTGCGGACAGGCGCAGCGGTTCTTGGCGTCACGCACCAGCGGCGGCTCGCAGCGCGGCAGGCAGACGCCATTGACGCGTTCCTCACCCTTCGCACAGCCAGTCGGCACGCAGCGCCCCTCGGCATTGCGCA
>JBIIGF010000217.1:0-4553 GCA_044236665.1 Aestuariivirga sp.
TACCTGTCAGGCATACTTCCCGTGGCAGTGCTTGTAGCGCTTGCCGGAGCCGCAGGGGCAGGGGTCGTTGCGCGAGACCTTGCCCCATGTGGCGGGGTTCTTCGGGTCGATGCCGGATTTCGCCGTGGCAGGGCGCGCGGCCGGCGGGGTGCCTTCGCCGACGTCGTCCTCGCCGGTTGTGGCGTCGATGTGGTGGGCTTCCATCAGCGGCAGCTCGTCCTCATCCGGCAGGACCGGCAGGTCGGACGCATCGCGCATCTGGACTTCGACCCGCATCAGCTGGCCCGTCACGTTTTCGCGCAGGCGGTCCACCATGCTCTCGAACAGCGTATAGCCCTCGGTCTTGTACTCGTTCAGCGGGTCGCGCTGGCCATAGCCGCGCAGGTGGATCACCTGGCGGAGCTGCTCGACCGTGATGATGTGATCGCGCCACAGCTGGTCGAGGGTACGGAGCAGGAAGGTCTTTTCGACCTGGCTCATGATCTCGGGGCCGTATTTCTCCCGCTTGCCGACGTAGTGTGAATTGGCCGCCTTGTTGACGCGCTCGAGGATCTCTTCCTCGGCAATGCCTTCTTCCGCGGCCCACTCATCGACCGCGAGATCAAGGCCCAGAACCTCCTGAAGCCTCTCGCGCAGGCCCTTGGCATCCCACTGCTCGGCATAGCTGTTGGGCGGAATGTGCTTGTGGACCAGGTCCTCGATGGTGTGGTGGCGCATGTCGTCCACCGTCTCCGACACTTCCTCGCCCTTCATGATGCCGATGCGCTGGTCGAAGATGACCTTGCGCTGGTCGTTCATCACATTGTCGAACTTCAGCAGGTTCTTGCGGATGTCGAAATTGCGCGCCTCGACCTTCTGCTGGGCCTTCTCCAGCGCCTTGTTGATCCACGGATGCACGATGGCCTCGCCCTCCTTGAGGCCGGACATGGTCAGCATGGAGTTGAGGCGCTCGGACCCGAAGATGCGCATCAGGTCGTCTTCGAGCGAAAGATAGAAGAGCGAGCGGCCGGGGTCGCCCTGGCGGCCGGAACGCCCGCGCAGCTGGTTGTCGATGCGGCGGCTCTCGTGGCGTTCGGTGCCGATCACGAACAGGCCGCCCGCCTCCAGCACCTTCTGCTTGTTGGCCTCGATCTCCTGGCGGATGGTTTCGATGCGCTGATCGCGGCCCGCTCCCGCCGGCACATCAGCCAGTTCGATGGCGACACGCATGTCGAGGTTGCCGCCGAGCTTGATGTCGGTGCCGCGCCCGGCCATGTTGGTGGCGATGGTGACGGCACCGGGAACACCCGCCTGCGCCACGATGGCGGCTTCCTGCTCATGGTAGCGCGCGTTCAGTACATTATGCGGAACGCCCTTGGCCTTGAGCATCTCGGAGAGCACTTCCGACTTCTCGATCGAGGTGGTGCCGACCAGCACCGGTTGGCCGCGGCCGCGTGCCTCGTCGATGGTGTCGCAGATCGCCGCATATTTCTCGCGCGCGGTACGGAACACCTGGTCGTCCTCGTCCTTGCGGGCCACGGGCACATTGGTCGGGATGTCGACCACCTCGAGGCTGTAGATGTCCATGAACTCCTCGGCCTCGGTGGCGGCCGTGCCGGTCATGCCGGCGAGCTTGTCGTAGAGGCGGAAATAGTTCTGGAAGGTGATCGAGGCGAGGGTGACATTCTCAGGCTGGATCGCCACCTGCTCCTTGGCTTCGAGCGCCTGATGCAGGCCTTCCGAATAGCGGCGGCCCGGCATCATGCGGCCTGTGAACTCATCGATGATGACGACCTGGCCGTCCTTGACGATGTAATCCTTGTCGCGCTGGAACAGCTTGTGGGCCCTGAGCGCCTGCTGCACGTGATGGACGATGGTCACGTTCTCGGCATCATAAAGGTTGGTGCCGCGCAGCATGCCCGCTTCGCCCAGCACTTGCTCGAGGTGCTCGTTGCCCTGTTCGGTGAGCGTCACCGAGCGCTGCTTCTCGTCAAGTTCGTAATCCTCGGGCGTCAGCGCCGGAATGAACTGGTTGACGGAGTTGTAAAGGTCCGACTTGTCGTCGACGGGGCCGGAGATGATCAGTGGTGTCCGGGCCTCGTCCACCAGGATCGAGTCCACTTCGTCGACGATCGCGAAATTGTGGCCGCGCTGCACCATCTCGCCCAGATGATACTTCATGTTGTCGCGCAGGTAGTCAAAGCCCAGCTCATTGTTGGTGGCATAGGTCACATCGGAGGCGTAGGCGGTGCGGCGCTCCTCGTCCGAGAGGCCATGCACGATGACGCCGGTCCTGAGGCCGAGGAAGCCATAGATCTGGCTCATCCAGCCTGCGTCACGGCGGGCAAGGTAGTCGTTGACGGTAACGACATGCACGCCCTTGCCGGTGAGCGCGTTCAGATAGACGGGCAGGGTCGCCACCAGCGTCTTGCCTTCGCCGGTCTTCATTTCGGCGATGCGGCCCTCATGCAGCACCATGCCGCCGATCATCTGCACATCGAAGTGGCGCTGGCCCAGCGTACGCTTGGCAGCCTCGCGCACCGTGGCGAAGGCGGGCACCAGAAGTTCGTCGAGGTTCTTTCCGGCGGCGATCTCGCTGCGGAAGGTCTCGGTACGGGCGCGCAGTGCCTCATCGGACAGGGCGGCCAGTTCCGGCTCCAGCGCGTTGATCTCCGCCACGCGGCCACGGTACTTCGCAATCATCCGGTCGTTGCTCGACCCGAAAATCTTAGCGGCGATGCCGCGCAATCCGAACATTGATGTGTTTCCTTCAGGAACGGAGACGCACAGCCCCCCGTATTGTCGAGGGGCTTTCTAGTCAAGTTGCGGGGCAGGAGCAATGAGGGCCCGGCAATTAAACGCGAACTTGCCGCCAGATGGGGCGAGGCTCCCGCGATTTCAATGTGTTGCATTGGCGCAACAGGGATTCCATTCTCTGCTGCGCCCACTTGCAACCGCTGGCCAGTAAGACCAATGTGCGGCTCGAATTGTGGCCACCCGGACTGTGCCGCAGGGGCTTATTCTTGCCTTCTTTGGAGGACAAAGAGCGGCACCCGGCACATCAGGCGGGCGGGCCGCTCAGGCTTCCAAACGGTGGACTTTATGTCGTTTTCTCGCAAATTTCTGAATACATGTGCTGCCTCCGCCCTGCTGGGGCTGGCCTTCATCCTGCCCGCCACGGCGCAGGAGGAGGATGCCGCCCCGAAGGAAGACAAGGTGGTGGCCATCGTCAACGGCCATGAAATCCGCGTCTCGGAAGTGCAGATGGCTACCGATGACATCGTCGGCCAGCTGCCCGACCTGCCCCCGAAGCTGCGTTATCCCTTCGTCGTCGAATATCTGATCGAACGCCACCTGCTCGCCCAGTATGCGGTGAAGGAAGGCATTGCCGATACCGAGGAATACAAGCGCAGGTTGGCGCTCTATCAGGCAAAGGCCCTGCGGGACGCATATTTCTTCCAGAAGATCCGCCCGATGGTGACGGAGGAGGATATCCGCAAGGTTTATGACGAGGAAGCCGTCAAGCTGGCTGAGACCGAGCGCGTCCGGGCCCGCATGATCCTGGTCGGGTCCGAGAAGGAGGCCCAGGACATCGCCGCACGCCTTGCTGCGGGCGAGAAGTTCGAGGACCTGGCCAAGCAGTATTCGCTTGATGGCTCGAAGGATTACGGCGGCGATCTCGGCTATTTCACTGCGGCTGAAATGGTGCCGGAATTCTCCAAGGCGGCCTTTGCCCTGAAGACCGGTGAAACCTCCGGTCCGGTCAAGACCGATTTCGGCTGGCACATCATCCGCCTCGAAGACCGCAAGCAGGGTGCCGCTCAGCCCTATGACCAGGTGAAGGCGGCGATCCGCAATGTGCTGCTGCGCCAGAAGGTGGGCGAGGTCATGCAGAAGGTCCGCGCCAGCTCCAAGATCGAGTTGGTTGATGAGGATCTGAAGAAATATGCCGAGGAGGCATCCAAGGCGGCCCAGGCCATGCAGGAGCGCCAGCAGAAGGCGCTGGAGCAGAATGGCGGGGCTGCGCCTGCTCCGGCCGGCGAAGCCCCGGCGGAAGACGCAACCGGCGGCAAGGGCGACCTGCAGCTTCCGGCACAGTAACAACACCGGCGCGGCCGGGCATCCTTGAGGGGGGCTGTTCATGGCACATCAGGTCTCGCCGTTGGCACCAGCGGCGTTTCCGGAGCTTCCGCCCATTGCCGGCGTGATGCTGGCGGCGGCTGAAACCGGCATCCGCTACAAGAACCGGCCCGACGTCCTGATGGCGGTGCTCGATCCCGGCACAAGTGTTGCGGGCTGTTTCACCCGCTCCAAGTCGCGTTCCGCACCGGTCGATTGGTGCGTCTCGAGCTTGGGCGCCGGCACGGCCCGCGCCGTGGTCATCAATGCCGGCAATGCCAATGCCTTCACCGGCAAGGCGGGGGTGGCCACTGTCACGGCGGTGGCGAAATCGGCCGCGAAGCTCCTCAATTGCAAGCCTGCCGAAATCTTCCAGGCCTCCACCGGCGTCATTGGCGAGCCGTTGAACCCGGATTTCATCACCAAGGCGCTTCCCGCACTCGCTGACGCGGCGA
>JBIIGF010000005.1:0-16635 GCA_044236665.1 Aestuariivirga sp.
AGCGCCTCATCGATCTCGCCCGAGATCTGCAGATCAAGCGCGCGGATGTCGCCCCGCAGGGGCCTGACGCTGGCGGTGCCGGAGCCCACGAGGAACCCCCGCCCGGCGAAGCGGTGCACGAGCTTTTCCGCCTCGAGGATGCGCAGCGCCGCCTGCACCGGCGCCCGGCTGGACTGCATCAGTTCGGCGATCGGCCCCTCGATCAGCACGAAGCCCTCAGGCAAGCGGCCCAGCATGATGTTGAGGCGCAGAACGCCGGCGATGATCTCGTAGCGCTTCTGCATCGGCGGCTGTGCGGGCGGAACTTGCGTCATTCCCGCTCCCCCCTGACCTGCCGCACGAAACGCTGCCAGGCGCGCGACGCATAATTGTGCTCATCCATCGCCGTGTTCCACACCGCGATGCGGCCGGCCCTTTCCCAGTAGGAACCACCGGCACGCCGCGCACCGGCCCGAACCACGACATCGCCATAAGGGCCCGGCAAATCGGTTTCGGCCGGCAGGCCTTCATACCAATAGGCCCATTCGGCGGGCGGCAAGGCCTCGCGCACGCGCTCCAGCACCGACATGTAATAGCCCTGCCGGGCAACAACCGCCCCGGGCCAGCCCGACAGCCACCAGTTCATATAGGCATAGCCCATGTCGAGCGCCGCGCCCGAGAGATGGCGCGACAGGCTCATGCCGCCGTGCCAGGCGCGCCAGCCCTCGATGGGGTTCGCCTCCACGAAGTGCTGGGCGGCCTCGCCGAGTTGGCCATAGACCGGCGACCACATGCTCTGGGCCGCGACCTCGCCATTGCGGATGAGCTTTGCAGCCTCTTCGCCATCCTGCCAGATGGCACGGAAGAAGCCCTGCTGGCGGCGGCGGTTGAGCACCGCCATCAGCGCGTCGATCTCGGCCACCGTCATGTTGCCGATATCAGCGAATTTGACCTCACCAGCCGCCTCGGCGGCCAGCGCCACATCGAAGATGCCGATGGCCGGTTCATCGACCACCGCGACGCGCCCCTTGGCGCGCGGGTCCAACAGCCAGGACCAACTCTCGCGGCGCACCCCGGCCGACTCGTAGAGACGTGCGTCATAACCAAAGGAATCGAAATTGTGCACGGTCGGCAACATGCTGATGTAGCGCGAAGGTGCTGGCCCCAGCGCTTCGCCGGGCTGCACATAGAGCTTGCGCACCGGCTGGTCGCCATGACCGCGCGAGGCATAGCGGTTGATGCCGCCTTCACGCGTCAGCCCGCTCAGGAGGTCCCAGTCGGCGATGCGCTGCGTATCGACCGGCTGCAGAGAGCCCCAGAACCACACAATGTCGAGGTTATGAAAGCACTGGTCGTAGATGTCATAGTCGGCCGGGCTCAGGGCAGCGCGGCGCTGGCAATTATTGAAATTGTGAACCTCGAAGGAAATCTCGAAGCCGAGGTCGGCCTCGGCCTGCCGCCGGATCGGCTCCAGAAGGGTGATCCCCGTTCCCAGAACCCTGAGCTTGCGCCGCGCGACAATCGCCGGCGCTCCGATCTGCTTGGCGGCTGCCCCATTCATGAGGGCCTTGCTACCACTTCAGCGCAAAGGGCTCAATGCGGGGCGTGGGGGCGGGGGTGCTGCCGATCCGGAAGCAACACCCCTGCCCCGTTCCGTTCAGCGCCGCTTGCGGGTGATCAGATAGGAACCGCTGGCATCGAGCTTCGCCGTCCAGCCGGGCTCGATGACGATGGTCGTCGTCACTTCCTCGATGATCGCCGGACCCGACACGGCAGCACCCGCGCCCAGCCTGGAGCCATCATAGATCGGCGTTCTGGTGGCCTTGCCAGACGCCTCGAACACCGCCTTGCGGTAGCCCTTCAGGGCCTTCGCCACGGTGGCACCCCTGGTGAGCTTCGGCGGCTTCGGCTTCTCGATCCGGCCATAGAGGGTGGACTCGATGTTGACGACTTCCACCGCATTGTGGCGCTCGGAATAGGTATAGAGTTCCTCGTGGCGGCGGTGGAAGGCGTCCTTCACCTTCTCGATGGTCTTCTCGTTGATCGGGAAGGTGCCGATGTCCACCGTGCATTCATGCACCTGGCCGACATAGCGCATGTCGAGGCTGCGCTTCACATCGATCTGGCCGGCCTTGAAGCCGTCGCTCTTGAGATGCGCCACGCCCTGCGTCTCGATCTCGCCGAACAGCGTGTCGATGCGCTTGTAGGCGGCGGCATTGTCAAGCCGCACGGGCGCCGTGGCCATGTAGTTATACTTCACATCCGAGATGATCTGGCCAAAGGCGCACAAGCCGGAGGCGAGCTTGGGCAGGATGATGGTGTCGATGCCCATCTCGCGCGCCAGTGCGGTGATATGCGCGGCAGTGGCGCCGCCAGCCCCCACCAGCACGAAGTCGCGCGGGTCATAGCCGCGCTCCACCGAGACGCGGCGGATGCCATTCACCATGTTGTTGTTGACGATGGTGTACATGCCATAGGCCGCACGCTCCACCGAGATGCCGAGCGGGTCCGCCACCTTGGTCTTGATGGCCTTCCTCGCCTTCTCGAGATCAAGCGGCAGCTTGCCGCCCAGAAGGCCGTCGGGATTGAGGTAACCCAGCACGAGGTTGGCATCCGATGTGGTGGGCTCCGTGCCGCCCTGGCCATAGCAGGCGGGGCCGGGTTCGGAACCCGCCGATTGCGGGCCGACCTGGATCAGGCCCAGCGAGTCGATCCAGCCGATCGAGCCGCCGCCCGCGCCCAGCGTTTCCACCTGGATCATCGGCACGCCGATGCGGTAGCGCAGGAAGTCGATGTTCTTGTTGAGGTTGGTCTGGCCATCCTTCGTCAGGGTGATGTCGAAGGAAGTGCCGCCCATGTCCACCGTGATGACGTTCTTCTTCTTGAACGGCGCACAGACGAAGAGGCCCGCCTGCGGCGCGGAAGCGGGGCCGGAGTTGATGGCATAGACCGAGCGGTCGGTCATCGCCTGGCCGATGGCAAGGCCACCGTTCGACTGGAAGTAACGCACCGGCTGCCTGGCGCCCAGCGAGCGGAAATAGGCATCGACCGCGCTCACATAACGCCGCATCACAGGGGCGAGATAGGCGTTCACAACGGCGGTGGAGGTACGGGTATACTCGCGGATCTGCGGATAGAGTTCGGAGCCCACGGTGAGCACGGCATCGGGCAGCATCTCGCGCACGATCTCCGCCGCGCGGCGCTCATGCGCCGGGTTGAGCACCGACCAGACGAAGGAAATGGCAACCGTCTCGATCCCTTCCTTGCGGAACAATTCGCAGGCCGCGCGCACATCCGCCTCTTCCATCGCAAGCCGCACCGAGCCATCGGAGAGCACGCGCTCACGCACGCCCTTTCGCAGGTAGCGTGGCACCAGCATTGTCGCGGCCGGATAGTCCGGATCGTAGCGGAAGCCATCTTCCTTGTGGCCGTTGCGGATTTCGATCGAGTCCTCATGTCCCGCCGTGCAGATGAGGCCGGTCTTGCCGCCGCGGTGGGTGATGAGCGCATTCAGGCCCACGGTGGTGCCGTTGATGCACAGGTCGCAGTTCGACACGAGGTCCGATGGGCTGATGCCGAAATCCTCCGCGATCAGCTTCAGGCCGTTCTCAATGGCCTTGGTCGGGTCGGATGGCGTGGAGAGCGCCTTGAACAGCTTGACGTCGCCCGTGGCGCGGTTTGCCACCACGAAATCGGTGAAGGTGCCGCCGGCGTCGATGCCGAGACGATATTGCGTACGCATGATCTGATCCCTTCCTTGCCTATGCCGCCGAGCGGAGGCGCCTGGTGGCGGCCATGTCGACGTCGAGTGTTTCGGGATCGGCGATCACCACGCCGTAATCCTCCTTCGCGCCGCGGATCGAGACGAGCCCGTTCCTCACGTCCCACACCACTTTCTCGATGGGCCGATCGAAGGGGTTGCCATAGCCGCCGCCGCCCGGGTTCATGTTGGTGACGGTGTCTCCCGGCTGGATCGTCTCCATGATGTTGGTGCGCTTCAATTCCACCTTGCCCTTGCGCTTCAGTTCCACGCGGCCGACCTTGGAGTCGATATCCTTCGAGGCAGCGCCCGCGGCGCCCATGGCGGGAATGCGGCGTCCCTCGCCGAAGCCGATGCACAGCATCTCCTTGTCAAGCGGCTCCACCTCCCAGGCCGTACCGGAACCGCCACGGAATTTGCCTGCCCCTCCGCTGTCGGTCATCAGCGCGTATTTATGGATGATGATCGGGTAGGAATATTCGAGCAGTTCCACATCGCCCGATGTCAGCGCGCCGAAACAGCACTCGGGGCCGACCGCGTGCCAGCCATCCTGCTTCGGTGTGGCACCGCCGCCCGAGATGATGGTGGCGAGCACCATGGTCACGAACTCCTCGTTGGTGCGTGAATCCCAGCCAGCGATGTTGAGGCCGTTGGCATGGCCCCAGCTGGCCGATACCTTGGAGGGCATGGCCTTTTCGAAGGCAAGCCGCACCGCATCGGTGAGCGTTTCCATGGGCGTCGTCGTGCAGTTCATGTGCGGGGCCGGTTCCTGCGCATTGCAGATCGTGCCCTTCGGCCCGAAATCGACCGATACGCAGCGGTAGAGCCCTTCGTTGTAAGGTGGCGGCAGGGCCGCGAACATCATGAGCCCCAGATAGACGCCCGAATGCGAGTTCCCCTCGTAGGAATTGATGAAGTAGGGGATCTGCGGCGGCGAGGAGATGGCGATGTGGCAGGCATCCTTCTTGATGGTGACGGTGGCCTTGATCTCGAAATCACCAAAGCCGTGGCCCGCATCCTCCAGCACGGCAACGCCTTCATACGTGCCATCGGGTACCGACTTGATAAGCTGACGCATGTGGCGGTCAGCCATGTCCAGCAATTCGTTGATGCAGGCATCGACGGTCTTCTCGCCGTATTTGTCGAGCATGGCGAGAAGGTTGCGCTCGCCCACCTGGCAGGCGCCGATGAGCGCATTGAAGTCACCTTCCTGGTCACGCCTGGCGCGCATGTTGGTGAGGATCATGTTCAGGACGTCATGGCGCGGCTTGCCGCGGTCCCAGATCTTCACCGGCGGGATGCGCAGGCACTCGGCATAGATTTCCTTGGCATTGGGATTGTAGCCGGCGGGAACCGGGCCGCCGATGTCTGTGAGGTGGCCCTTGCACACCGTCCAGTAGACAAGCTTGCCCTTGTAGAACACCGGCTTGTACATGCAGGTGTCGATCGCGTGGCTGCCGCCGAAGGCCGGGTCATTGTGAAGGATCAGGTCGCCTTCATGGATGTCGCCCTCGAAGAACTTCGCAACCGACTTCATGGCCGGAATGAGCGAGCCCAGATGGATCGGGATATCCTGCCCCTGCAGGATCATCTCGGGCTTGGCATTGAAAAGGGCCGTTGAGTAGTCATGCGCGAGGTTGAACACCGAGGAGCGCGCCGTCTTCTCGAGCGACAGCGTCATCTCGCGCTGCGTCGTTTCCAGAACGCCGCGCACGACGGAAAGCGTGATCGGATCAACCTTCGGACTGCCCTTGGATTTTGCCTTGGCCTTCATGATGCCCTCGCTGTTTGTGGCTGCGCCCCGGTCAGCGCCACGGCAGGCCGTACCCCCCATGGCGTGTGACGTGCGCATTTTTCCAGGCTCCCAGACTAGTGTCTCCATCCTGTGGCCGTCTTTGCAGGCCGGGCACCCTCATTTGACCTGTGGTGCACAAGCCCCGGAAGCCGTTGCAACGCTGCCCGCTCCTGCCTAGACTTATGAAAGACCCACGGGACACGCACATGAAGACGACGATCACCACGTCCGAAACGCCTGCCCATGACCGTAGCCGCCACTGGCATGACGCCATTGCGAAGGCCTATTTCCCGCTCGACCTGCAGTTCCGCGACCCCGGCCATTTTTCCGGCGACCTGACGCTCTGGACGCTGGGTAGCGTGTCACTGTCGCGCCTCACGTCGGATGCGCTGCACTACAAGCGCCTGCCACAGCATTTGAAGTCGGAGCGGGAAGAGCATTTCCTCGTCACCGTTCCGGCGCGCTCGGAAGTGTTCTTCTCGCAATGCGGCAAGGATGTGCGCTGCAACCCCGGCGCCTTCATCCTGGAGCGCAGCCACGAACCCTATGAATTCAGCCACGCCGAGGCAGCGGATCTGTGGGTGGTCAAGGTCGAATCCAAGGCGCTGGGCGGCCGCATCCGCCAGCCAGACCGCTTCTGCTCGCTGCAGTTCAACGCCACCGATGGCGCAGGCGGGCTGTTCCGCGACATGCTGCACCTGATCCCCAACCGTTTCGACGCCATGGGCCCCGAAACCCGCGCCACCGTGGGCCAGCAACTGGTCGATCTGCTGGTGCTGGCGCTGAAGGCCGATGAGCGCACCCTCACCTCCGGCAACTCATCGGTGCGCGAGGCGCATCTGACGCGCATCGAAGCCTTCGTCCGGCGCAACATGGGCGACAGCGACCTCGATCCCGAGGCCATCGCCCGGGGCTGCGGCATCTCCACCCGTTACCTGCATGAATTGTTCCGCGACACAAACCAGACACTCGGCAGCTGGATCAGGGACCAGCGGCTGGAAGCCTGCCGCGAGGCGCTGCGCGATCCTTCCAACCGGCAGACGGTGGCGGAAATCGCCTATCGCTGGGGCTTCAGCGACCAGGCGCAGTTCTCGCGCGCCTTCAAGGCGCACACCGGCGTTCCGCCCAAGGAATACCGTGAGCAGGCCCGCCTCAGGCAGCCTGCCCACGGCTGATGCACCGGACGGGCGCCCCTCTCAGAGGGACGCCTTGATCTTCTCGTAAAGCCTGGCCTGGTCCTTCCGCGCCTTCAGCGCCTGCGCCATCGTCACTTCGACGAAACGGGATGGCATGTGGGGCTGCAACTGGCCGATCAGGTCCATGTCGGCGGAGATCACGGTTCCGACCATGAAATACCCACCGCCAGACACCGCATCGCGGTGGAGCACGATCGGTTCCGTGCCGCCCGGTACCTGCACCGAACCATAAGGATAGCAGGCATCAACGATGTTGGAGGGGTCCGAACCCGCGCCGAAGGGCTGTTCGCGCGGCACGAATTCCAGGGGCCGGCCACCGCGGAAGCGGTAGCCGATGCGGTCCGCCTCGGGCGCCACCTTCCAGGTGTCCTCGAAGAAGTGCTTGCCCGCGGCGTCTGTGATGCGGTGCCAATAGAGCCCTGGCAGCATGCGGAGTTCGGCGGGGTTGCCCGGCGCGCGGCGGAGCTTCTCGGGGATGGTGCGTCCCTCGCGCGCCGCCCTGCCCTTGCCGACAGGCAGCTTGTCGCCCGCCTCGAGCTTGCGGCCCTTGTAGCCGCCCAAGGCACCCAGCGTGTAGGTCGAGCGCGAGCCCAGCACCACCGGCACGTCAATGCCGCCGGAAATGGCGATATAGGCGCGCGCGCCCTTCTTGAGGAAGTCGAAGGAGAGCGTCTGGCCCTTCTTCACCTTGAAGGATGTCCAGGTGGCACGCTCCTCGCCATTGACGCGCGGCGGCAGTTCAGCGCCCGTCACGGCAACCGTCGCATCCTCCGTGAACTGAAGTTCAGGGCCCATGAACACGGCTTCGAGAACGGCGGCACCTTCCTTGTTGCCAACCAGAAGATTGGCAGCCTTCAGCGCCAGCCTGTCCATGCCGCCCGAGATCGGTATGCCGATGTGGTAATAGCCGGGGCGGCCCAGATCCTGCACCGTGGTCGACAGACCGGGCTTGATGACTTTAACGGCCATTGAGCGCCCCCATCAGCTTGGCGTTGTAACCATCCATGTCCTTCTTGAACTCGCGGAGGTCGAAGGTCACGTCCTTCATTTTCAGATTGAACTTTCCCTTCTCCACAGCGGCCACCGTCGCGTCATATTCCTCGCGGCCAATGGGCTTGAAGCGAACGATGTCGCCCGGGCGGAACAGGCACATGAAGTCCTTCAGGTGCTTGATCTTCTGGTTCGGGTCATAGATCGGCACCGGCGTGATGCCGAACATCTGGTAGCCGCCCGCGCCGCGCACCGAATAGATCGCGGCGAAGCAACCGCCGTGACCGACTGTCAACTTGGGCGTGTCCGTCCGCGGGCGCAGATATTTGGGCGACTGGATCTGCCGCTGGCGGTCCACCATCTGATAGAGGAAGGGCAGGCCTGCAACGAAGCCCACCATCGATACAAACCATGGCGCACCCGAATGCGCCTTGATGAAGCCTTCCACACCATCGAGATTGTTGATGCGTGCGGTGTATTCGATGTCGGTCGCGCTCGGATCCTGGTGGCGGTCACGGAAGCGCGCGCCCGTCTCCTGCGTCCACGGATCATTGTAGTAGACCGGTATTTCAATGATGCGCGACTTGATCACAGGCTTGGCCTTGGCTGCCGCCTTCTCGATCGCCTTCAGTTCCTTCAGCATGTCGGCGGGCTTGATCACATCGGGATCGAACTTCACCTGAAAGGAGGCGTTGGCCGGGCAGATTTCCGTCACGCCCTTGATCTTCGCCTTTTTCAGGGCCGTCGCCATGGACAGCGACTTGAAGAAGGCATCGAGAGACATTTCCTCGTCGCATTCGACGAAGATATGTTCATCGCCTCCGTAGGAATACCGCGTCTTCATGTAAGCGCCATCCTCCTTATGAATTGAGCTTATGGGCGTTGGCTTCGAGCCAGGGCTCAAGCCAGCGCGTGTGGAAGTCTGCCGTGCGGACATTTTCGTCCGCCGCCAGCAACTGGTGCAGCGGCTTCGTCGTGTTGATGCCGCCAACCTCGAGTTCGGCCAGTGCGCGCGCCATGCGGGCAATTGCCCCATCGCGCGTCTCGTCCCAGACGATCAGCTTGCCAAGCAGCGAGTCATAGAAGGGCGGCACCTGGTAGCCCTGATAGAGCATCGTGTCGAAGCGCGTGCCGGGGCCGCCCGGAACGCGCAGCGACGAGATCGTGCCGGGTGCCGGCATGAAGTTCTTCGCTGGGTCCTCGGCGTTGATGCGCACTTCGATGGCGTGGCCGTTCATCTTCACGTCCGACTGGGCAAAGCGCAGCGGCTCGCCACCCGCAATACGGATCATCTCGCGCACGAGGTCGATGCCGGTGATCATCTCCGTCACCGGATGTTCCACCTGAATGCGGGTGTTCATCTCGATGAAGTAGAAGTGGTGCGTCTCGTCATCATAGAGATATTCGAGGGTTCCGGCGCCGCGGTAGTTGACGGCCTCGGCCAGCGCCACGGCGGATGAACAGAGCTTTTCACGCACATGTTGCGGCAGCACGGCGGAAGGGGCTTCCTCCCACACTTTCTGGCGGCGGCGCTGCAGCGAGCATTCGCGCTCGAAGCAATGGATGGCGCGCTTGCCATCGCCCAGGATCTGCACCTCGATGTGGCGTGCCTTCTCGATCACCTTCTCGATATAGA
Organism: Aestuariivirga sp.; assembly: GCA_044236665.1. Taxonomy (GTDB): domain Bacteria; phylum Pseudomonadota; class Alphaproteobacteria; order Rhizobiales; family Aestuariivirgaceae; genus Aestuariivirga. The sequence continues at coordinate 9,357 of JBIIGF010000005.1, forward strand.
GGCCGCCATCGCCGAAGGCCGCCTTGGCTTCCGCCGAAGCCTGCGGCATGAGGGTTTCGAATTCGCCCATGTCGTGGGCAATGCGGATGCCGCGCCCGCCGCCACCGGCTGCGGCCTTGATCATGACCGGAAAACCGATGGCAAGGGCGATGGCCCTGGCCTGCGCGGGGTCATCGACCCGGCCATCGGAGCCCGGCACCACCGGAACGCCAGCCGCTTCGGCGGCCACGCGCGCCGCCACCTTGTCGCCCATGACGCGGATCGAATCGCCCCTGGGGCCCACGAAGATCAACCCCGCCGCTTCGACGGCATCGGCAAAGCCCGCATTCTCGGCGAGAAAGCCATAGCCCGGGTGCACGGCATCGCAGCCCGTGTCCTTCGCGGCCTTCAGGATGTTCTCGATATTGAGATAGGATTTCGCAGCATGCGGCGGCCCGATGTTCACGGCCTCGTCCGCCAGCTTCACGGCAAGGGAGTCCACATCCGCCGCCGAATGCACTTGCACGGTCCTGATGCCAAGCTCACGCGCGGCGCGGATGATGCGCACCGCGATCTCGCCTCGGTTGGCAATGAGGAGTTTGTGGATGGGCATCGTCAGCCGATCTCGGCCAGCGGTTGACCGGCCATGACCGGCTCCTCATTGTCGGCCACGAACCTGATCTTGCCGGCCGCCTCCGCCTTCACCTCGGTGAAGGACTTCATCACTTCGATGAGGCCGATCACCTCGCCCTTGGTGACCATGTCGCCGTCATTCTTGTAGGCGGGCTTGTCGGGCGCGGGCCTGCGGTAGAAGGTGCCGGGAAGGGGGGAAAGAAGCTGGGCCATTGTCTGTCCTCGTTGTTTTCGGAAAATCAGGCGTCGATATAGGGCTTCACGGCCTCGCGCACGGCTTGCGCGATGGCCACGGCATTGGGCGTGTCGGAATGGACGCAGATCGCATCGGCGCGCACGGCAACATCGCCGCCGCCCACGCCCCTGACCTTGCCTTCCTTGATGGCGCGCAGGCAGAGTGCTGCCGCCTTGGCCGGGTCCTTGGCCTCATGCTCGCGCGTGATGATGAGCGAGCCATCGTCCCGGTAGTCGAGATCGGCGTAGAATTCGGCGATGAACCCGTGGCCGCGCGCCGGATAGACCTTCTCATGGAAGGTGTTGATCATGCCCATGATCGGCACCCTGAACACATCCGCAGCGTCACACACGGCATGCGCCACCTCTTCCATGCGCGCCGCCATGCCGTAGAGCGAGCCATGCGGCTTGATGTGGTTGAGGGTCATGCCCTCGGCTTCGAGGAAGCCTTTGAGCGCGCCCACCTGATAGATGATGCAGTTGGCAAGTTCCTCGCGGCTCATCTTCATTTCGCGGCGGCCAAAGCCCTGGAGATCGGGAAGCGAGGGGTGCGCGCCCACCTTCACGCCATGCCGTTTGGCAAGCTGCACGGTGGTCCGCATGTGATTGAAGTCGGACGCATGAAAGCCGCAAGCCACATTGGCCACGTCGATCAGCGGCATGAGCCCGGCATCGTCGCCCATCTTGTAGAGGCCGAACGCCTCGCCCATGTCACAGTTGATGACCGTCATCTGCAACCCCCCGGCCTGTCCATCAATCAACGCAATGAAGAAGGTCCGCACTGTAAGGTCGGAAAAACTGTTGCGCAATATCGGAAAAACGCATTGGGCCCTGCCGGTGTGCCGCACCGCAGCGGCAGGCTGCAGACCCGCAACGAAGCCGGGCCCGGTTGCCCGGGCCCGGCCTCATGTCATGGGCTTGCGTGGTGCGGCGGCTCAGAAGCCGATCTTCACGCCCGCGCTGATCGCCACATAGGGTGCCTCGCCTGCTTCGACCTGGCGCAGATAGCCATCAAGCGTCACCGCCTTGTTGACGTCGAAGAAATAGCTGGTGCCCAGGGCGGCGCTGAGCGCCCAGTCGCTCGGCTTCAGATTGGCATCATAGGAGGCGGTTCCGAAATCGCCGCTCACGTCGAAGCTGTCGAGTTCATTGGTGATCATGCCTTCAACGCCGACACCCATCCGGTAGGTCACATCCTCAGTGACAGGACCGTTGAGGCGGAGGCCGAAGATGCCCGTGGCATAGGTCGCCGCGTAGCTCTCGAAGCTCAAGGGTTCGGAGCCCCGCCCGCTGCCGCCATCCTGATAGCTGTCGCGCGAGGACTTGGCATAGGTCAGTCCGGCGAAGGGCGTCAGCACATGGCCATTGCCGAAGCCATGGCCCCAGCCCAGTTCACCGGCAAAGCCGAATGTGTTGAAGCCGGCATTCTGCGAAACATCCGCCGTTCCGCCCACCAGGCTGGCATGGGCGAAGTCTGCCGTACCCTGCTGATAGGCGCCCGACACGCGGGCCTGCAGGCCAGTGCCGTCGGGAGCCGACTCATAGCCGAAGAACACGCCGAACATCGGCATCATGCTGACATCGTTGATCCCGTCGATGTCATCCGGCCCGGTCCTCAGGTCGATGAAGCCGCCGATGCGGACCGTTTCGCCCAGCCGCATGGCAGCCGCCAGAATTCCTGCCCACTCGCTGCCGCCATAGCCGCTGCTGCTGTAGTTGGAATACTGGCCGCTCAGAGACACGCACACGCCGTGCTCGTCGAAGACCTTGCAGTCATAGTCGAGCGCATAGCGTACCGCGAGCCAGTTGGATTCGAGCAGGAAGGCCTGCGGCTCCGCCATGTCCTCGCCGTAGTTCAGAACCCGCAGGTTCCAGCTCTGAGCCGTGTCGCCGCGGACCACGGCCGCAAGCACGCCATGGCCCGCCTCGGTGACGCGGTTCTCATTGGTGATGCTGCCGGCATCCAGGTTGGTGATCACATCCTCGAAGGTGCCGCTCCTGAGATAGGTGCTGGCGCTGCTGACGCCGACCGTCATCGGGCCGCCATCGCCCTCACCGAGCACATCCAGCTGGCCATAGCTGCGGGCTGCGCTGATGAGAATTTCATAAGTCTCCGGCAGGTCGCCCAGATAGGACAGGGCATCCGCCCGGCCACCCTGGCCATTGACCAGCCGCGAGATCGTGCCGCCGTCATTGTGGATTCCGGCCGCAAGGGACCCATCGCCATTCAGGCCGCCGGTCATCGTGCCGCGGTTGACGATCTCCGAGACGGATGCACCCGCCACGACCAGCAGGCCCACGCCGCCTGCGGTGTCCGCGCCACCGGCATTGCCGCCGATGACCGTTCCCTCATTCCACAGCGAATTGCCGGAGCCTTCGAAGCCGATGCCCGCGCCACCATCGGCAGCCAGGCCGCCGAAGCCGCCATCACCCCCGAGGCCGCCGTCACCACCCGCGCCGCCCGCGCCGCCGCTGCCGCCATCACCGCCGCTGCCGCTGCCGCTGTCATCGCAATCGAGAAGCATCTCGGCACTGCAGACGAAGACCGAAGCGAAATGCGCGCCCGGCGTACCATTGTTCGCAGCGGAGCCAGAGCCTATGGCATCGGCCAGACCGCCAGCGCCGCCCAGGCCATCCGGGAACCCGCCATTGCCACCATTGCCACCCGTCGCGGTGCTGCTTGTGCCTTCTGATGTGGCGCTGCCACCGGCACCGCCGTTACCACCATTGCCACCGGAGCCGGCGCTACCCTCGCCGCCATTACCACCCGTCGCAACACTGCTTGTGCCTTCTGATGAGGCGCTGCCACCGTCACCACCGTTACCACCGCTGCCGCCAGTGCCGGCACCGCCATTACCACCGTCACCACCAAGGGAGTTGTTACCACCGGTTGACGAGGCGACGCCGCCAGCGCCGCCATTGCCACCAGCGCCAGCAGAACCTGCGCCACCATTACCGCCATCGCCAGCACCGGCAAACCCGCCTCGGCCACCACCAAGTGATGAGCCGTCGCCGCCAGCGCCACCGTTACCACCGGTAAGGCCAGCTCCGCCGTTTCCACCACGACCTGCCGTGGCAGAATCATTCAAGCCAAGCCCTGTGGCACCTCCACCGTTGCCGCCATCACCGCCACTGCCCCCACCTGCCCCGCCGGCGCCACCATTTCCACCTTGTGCCGTCGATGAGCTAGCGTCGGGGTTGTTGATCGAAGCTAAGCCGCCATTACCACCCGCGCCACCATCGCCGTTCGTAGATCCACCACCCGCACCGCCTGCGCCAGCTGAGGCGATGCTGCCGGCCCCTACAGTCGCACTGCCGCCAACCCCACCTATGCCGCCGTCGCCATTCGTTGAGCTTCCTCCCGCACCGCCCCTGCCAGCGAGTACGCCAAGGCCAGTATCCAAGGAACCAGCGCCGCCATTGCCGCCATTGCCGCCGTCACCATCTACAGAGGTACCGCCAGCACCACCCGCTCCACTGAACGCGATAGCTGCGTCCGATGACGCATCACCTCCTGAACCGCCGTCACCGCCATTACCGCCGCCACCAGCCCCGCCGGAACCCCCGGCCCCGCCGGTCGCAGTCCCACTCTCTGCAGTGGCCGCGCCGCCGTCGCCACCATCGCCACCGATGAACCCGCCACCGCCGTTGCCGCCTGCTCCACCGGATACAGAGGTAGCACCTGTCGCACTGGCGGCTCCGCCAGTGCCGCCGTCACCGCCATTGCCCGCCGTCGCGCCGCCAGCACCACCATTGCCGCCAGAGCCGCCAGACGCGCCCAGGCCAACGCCGCCATTGCCACCGTTGCCACCATTACCGACTTCACCCCCGGCGCCGCCCACGCCGCCATTGCCGCCAGCACCAACAGAAGCGGGAGAATACCCGTCACCGCCATTGCCGCCGTTGCCGCCCAAGGTGCTGGCGCTTCCGTCGCTCCCGGCCGTGCCGCCGGTGCCGCCCGTTCCCGCCGCGCCGCCAGCACCCGCGATGCCCGGGTCACCGCCATTGCCGCCGGCGCTGCCATCCGGGGTCGATGCATCGCCAATTCCACCGCTGCCACCATTGCCGCCATTGCCGGAGTTGCCGCCATCACCGCCATCGCCGTTCAGGCCATTCGTGCCACCTGCCGTGGCGACGCCGGCATCGCCGCCATTGCCGCCCACGCCACCGTTACCTCCATCGCCACCATTGCCACCAGCCACGGTGGGATCAGTCGAATTAAAGCCAGCGCCGCCGACACCACCATTGCCGCCCGTGCCGCCATCGCCACCAGAGCCCGCGTTACCGGTTGTGGCGTCACCACCCGCACCGCCATTGCCGCCGGCCGCACCAAGCTTGCCATCCGTCGCATTGGGGGAGGCCAGAGTTCCGGTAGCGCCGGGGCCGCTGTTGCCGCCACTGCCACCATTGCCGCCATTGCCGGCATTGCCACCGGTGGCGTTGCCGCCGTTACCGCCATTACCGCCGACGCCGCCATCATTGCGGGCACCACCAAGGTCTCCGCCATTGCCGCCATTGCCGCCGTTGCCGCCATTGCCGGAGGCACCTTCCGTGCCATCGCCGCTGTCGCCGCTGCCCGCCGCACCTTCAATGCCGGCATTGCCGCCATTGCCGCCGTTGCCGCCGGGGCGATCACTGATGGATACGAAAGTGCCACTCTTGCCATCGGCGCCGTCGCCGCCTTCGCCGCCATTGCCAGCACGGCCGCCATCGCCGCCAATACCATTGGCGCCGCCAGCGCCGCCAACACCGCCATTGCCGCCACTGCCGCCGTTGGTGCCTGCTTCGGCGAAGGCCACCCCATCAGAACCGGAGCCACCATTGCCGCCCGCGCCGCCATTGCCGCCGACCACGGACGAGTTGCCGCCGTTGCCGCCATTGCCGCCAGCCCCGCCATCAACGCCCGGCACTGTGGAACTAAAGCCATGACCACCATTGCCGCCGTCACCGCCGGCAGCGCTCGTTCCAGCAGTGCCGAAGTTTACGCCGGAGCCTCCCCCTCCGCCATAACCACCATCGCCACCATCGCCGCCATTGCCACCGGCCAAGAACACGGCACTGCCCGCGCCACCATTGCCACCGGCACCGCCGACCCCGGCATTGCCGCCATTGCCACCCGACCCGCTTGCCCCACCGGCCATACCGCCGGTGCCGCCATTGCCGCCGTTACCACCATCCATTCCGTTTTCTGCAGGATTCGTGTCGGTCGCATCGGCACCTGACTGGCCATTACCGCCATTGCCGCCGTTGCCGCCAGCCCCGCCATCGGCTGCAAGACCGTTAGAAGCAAAACCTGCGCCAGCACCACCCGCGCCACCGTTGCCGCCATCGCCGCCGTTGCCGCCGGACTGGCCAGCAGCCGTCGCGGTGTAACCATCACCGCCGAGGCCGCCTATGCCGCCATTGCCGCCATTGCCATCGGTTCCGGAATTACCACCCGTGCCACCGCTGCCTGCGGCACCACCCACGGCGCCATCGCCGCCATTGCCGCCAGCGCCACCAGCCGTGCCATTAGGCGTGGCCGATGTCCCGGCTACGCCTGCGACGCCTGAGCCACCATTGCCGCCGCGACCACCGGCACCACCGTTACCGTTGAAGCCAGCCGTTGAGCCCGTACCCGCATTGCCGCCCTTACCACCAACGCCACCATTCGTGCCATCTTCGCCGGAACCGTCAGCGCCGTCGTAACCAACGCCGCCATCGCCGCCGATGCCGCCATTGCCGCCAGCCGACGAGGCCGTACCTTGACCGCCATTGCCGCCCGCGCCGCCCGCGCCGCCATCAACGCCAGCCACAGTGGAACTGCGACCATCACCACCATTACCGCCGTTGCCACCAATACCTACAATGCCAGGCTGGCCACCATCACCACCATTGCCGCCAGCCGCACCCGGCGCGGCGAGGATATCGTTTGCCGCATCGTAGCCGTTACCACCATTGCCGCCGTTACCGCCCGACGTGACGGACGACCCGGATTGGCCACCCACTCCACCAATTCCGCCAATTCCTGCCCGACCTGGATTGCCACCGTCGCCACCGTTGCCAGCCGTCGTGAAGGTCGCACTGCCGTTGCCGCCATTGCCACCGTTGCCTGCGGCTCCCGCATTCCCGCCATCACTGCCTCGTCCGCCTGGCCCGCCAGCGTCGCCGCCATTGCCGCCATTGCCGCCGTTGCCGCCGTCCATTCCGTCTCCCGCAGGATTCGTGTCGGTCGCGTCGGCACCTGACTGGCCATGACCGCCATTGCCGCCGTTGCCGCCAATGCCGCCATCGGCTGCAAGACCGTTAGAAGCAGAACCTGCGCCAGCACCACCCGCGCCACCGTTGCCGCCAGCGCCGCCGTTGCCGCCGGACTGGCCAGCAGCCGTCGCGCTGTAACCCTCACCGCCGCGGCCGCCTGTGCCGCCATTGCCGCCATTGCCATCGGTTCCGG
>JBIIGF010000218.1:0-4547 GCA_044236665.1 Aestuariivirga sp.
TTCCCGCCTCCCGCCCGGTAGCCCGCACACCAGTATAGGCAAAGTTATGGGTGTAGAGGTCGAACCACTGGTTCACGTAGTAGCGCGGGGCTGGCACGGCGGGAAGCGACAGCACGACAGGCTCGGCTCGCAGATCGAGCCATGCCCAGGAATAAGGCGTGTCATTGTTTGGGGTTACGATGTCCGTATCGGCGGGCGTTGACGAGCGCGCGTAATGGCGGAATTGATTGAAACCGCCGACATAGCCACCAAACGACTTGTTCTGCGTCTGGTTATACATGGTCTGATAGCCCTGCAGTGGCGCATAGGCATAGGACCACGCCTCCCGCGTGATGGCCTCTGCTTCATCGGCGGTGAGGGTTGCTTCAGCCCGTACCGTCGCGCTGGCCAACGGCACCATCGTCGAGAGGGCAAGCACGGAAAACCTGCGTCGGCTGATCGAGATCGTCATGCTGTATTCTCCTTGCCGTGGGCGTGCTCGGCTGCCTTATCTCACAACTTCGATGTCATTGAGTTGCCAGCTCTTGTCGAAATAGGGCTCGGTTGCCGCATAGAAGCGGAAATACGGGAACCAGCCCTTTCCCGCGGTGGTCTTTATCCAGTTGGCTGCTTTGTCCGGGCGTTCGGGCCCGAAGAAGACGTCGACGGAGCCATCGGCATTGGTCACAAGGTCCGGCTTGCGCGAGCTCAGGTCGGCAGCACCCTGGTCGGTCATCAGCGGCCCGCGTGTGATGTTGTCGTAGAGCGTGATGGACCAGAACTGCTTCACCGGCGGTTTGGGCTCGACGCGCAGCTTGTAGGTCTTGCCGCCGTCGAGCCAGTTGCCATCACTGTCCTTCGACGTCTCGAGATAGACCTGCCCGAAGCCGAGGATGCGGCCCTGCATGCCCGCAGACATGCCGATCGCCTCATAGAACCAGGAGGAGCGCTCGTCGAATTGCACCCGGGACTTGTCCGGCGCCTCCTGATCGAGGTCGAACAGCACTGCATATTCCCATTGCTTTCCAGGATACACGGTCGCGCCCTCGTAGCGCTTGTCGAAGGCAACCGTACGCGCCATCAGCTCGCCCACCTTGGCGGCGTCGGTGAGGATCTTCGCCTGACGGGTATCGGGGTTGAACGGCTTCCCGGGCACGATGCCGAGTGGCGCGAGCATGCCGAACATCATGCGGTCACGCGGCGCCACCGGTTCGTCTGCATAAAGCTCGGCGAGGAGCTTCCAGTATTCCAGCGTGTCGGGCTGAGCCGACTCCCACGGGCGACCGGCAACATCAAGGAACTTCGTCGCTGCCGGTTTGTCGCGCTGGTCCCAGCCATGGATGCTGAACTTGCGCAACGTGGCCTCCGCCACGGCCTTGTCCGGGTCGAGGCCGCGGGTTCCGAACCACACCTGGTTCGAGGGCGCGCGGAACACCATATAGCCCGGCGCATCAATGTCAGGGCTACCAGGCGGAAGGATCAGGTACTTGCCGCCCTTACCCTTGTCGGGTCCAGTCTGGCCCATGTCGGTGATTGGCTGCTGCCAGATATCCAGCACACCGCCCGCCGTAAGACCCTCCGGCACATCGACAACCATCGGGCCCTGCTTCGCGAGGTCCCAGAAGCTGAAGGCATAAAGCGTGGTGATGTTGGGAGTGAGCATGCCCGCCTTATCGGCGAGGTCGCGGTAGAACATGATGTCACCGTTGGCGGCACCCAGCGTCTTGGTCTGCGCATCATAGAGCGCCTTGAAGCCAACGGCGGGAAGCGCCCAGAGATAGGCCTGCGTGGCGCGCTGGAAATCCATCTCGTCATAAAGGCGGTCGGCCGTTTCCCGGCTTGGATAACCGTTTTCCAGCATGAGATCGCCGAGTGCTGTCGGCACAATTTGCACATCGGCAGACAAGGCTGGCAACGGGGTACTCGCCCATATGGTTGCTACGACTGCCGCAAGCGTGGTTGAGTTCAGGACGTTCCGGATCATGTTCATGCGTTGCCATCCCCCTCGCTTCTCCAAGACGCTTACTTGAAGCGGCGATGCCAATACACTAGTCTGGCGATACCAATTTGGTATCGGACGAAATCATGATCGAACGCCTGAAGGCCGCCCTCACCCTGACCGAGACGCTCAATTTCCATCGCGCCGCGCAGCTCCTTGGGATGAGCCAGCCACACCTCACGCGGGTCATCAAGTCGCTCGAGACGGAGCTCGGCATCATCCTCTTCGAGCGCGGGCCGCATGGCGTTCGCATCACCCCTGACGGCAGCCGGGCACTCAAGGAGGCTGCCGCGCTCGTCAAGGCGGAGGCGGCGTTCCGCCGCAAGATAGAGTCACTGCGCAATAATTCCGTCCAGACATTGCGTATTGCGGTGGGCGCATTCATCTCCCAATCATGGGCGTCCTCTGCCGTTACCGCGATGCAGGCTGCCGATGCAGGCATCTCCATCAGCCTGCGCGAACTTGACTGGTGGAAACTTTCGGAGGCCGTCTACAGCGGCGAGTTCGACCTCGCCATCGGCGAGCTGAGCGAGGCGAACAGGAATCCGGACCTCGTCAAGGAAACCTTCCCCGAGCGCGAAGGCAGCATCATTGTCAGGGCCGGACACCAACTGGCGGGTCGTAACCGCATCACGCTCGAGGAGATCGCGCGCTTCCCACTTGCAGGACCGCGTATGCCAAGCCGCATTGCGCAGTTTTTGCCGCCATCATGCGGGATGGGCAGCTTATCCGAAGATGGTCAATTCTTCATGCCCGTCATTGAATGCGCAACGCCCCGCTCGATGATCGACGTCGTTTCTGCTTCCAACGCCCTTTGCATGATCTGGCCCGAATTCTGCTCAGAGCAACTGAAGTCAGGTCAGTTGCTTGAATTACCGTTTCATCCGCCATGGCTACGCGTTGCGCAGGGCATCATGTATCGCCGGAACAAGCCGCTTTCACCGGCAGCGCTGGCCTTCCGCAACGTGGCGAGGAGTGCTGAACGGAAGTACTTCCGGCACAGAAACTGAGATATACGCCGATCAAGCTCACGGGTCCCGAATTGCGCTAACATGAAAGGCGAAATCCCATAGCAATCGTCTACAAGAGCATCCGCATCCTGAACGTGGCGGCACTTCAGAGGTTCGTGGCGAACGTCGGGAAGACTGGAGCCGGGGCAATTCTCTTGCCCTGACTTTGCAAAACCTCGACCTGTCGCAACTTCGTGACGATCTGCTCGGCTCACAAACTCTTCGTCAGCATCTTCCTTCTCCTTTCCAGGCGATCTTCTCTCAACTCGTCTGGTTCAGAAAATGCCAGCCAGGTCAATCATCACCTCTGCCGTTCATGAACTCAGTGTGCCGTTCGTGAATGCTGGCAGCCTGAGAAAAGGCTCTCGATCGCCAAAGAACTTTCATATCCTTCAGATGGTTAGCATGGTCATGACAGTAGCTTTGACCGCTTGTGAAAAATTCTGGCCGTCCGTGCAGCACTTGCTGAACTCCCGCCTGTTTCCCATCATGCTCCGGTGTGACGCTGGGGTTCCATCTTGTGGAAACCATGATTTCGAAGCGGTGTCGTCATTTGCAGCAAGAAGACCGCTGCGCATGTCAGGCCAAACACATCGAGGACCCATTCATGAGGACTTTCTTTCTCGCGACAACGGCCATCGTTTCCGGGGCGCTTCCGACCGCTGCCGCCAAGGCTGCCGACGTCTCGCCGGCGGCCTATGACTGGTCGGGCTTCTACCTCGGCCTGAATGCCGGAGCCGCCTTCAACAACTCCGAGGTAACTCATGACTTCAATTACACCGGGCCTGATGTGGATGGTGGCGGAAGCGCAAGGGAAATCAACAATCTGCTCGACGACGTAGACGCCAATCTGACAAGTGACGAGTCTGTGTTCACAGGCGGTGCGCTGATCGGCTACAACTGGCAGCATGACAGCCTGGTTTTTGGCATAGAGGCTGACATGAATTATGCTGGGTTCGGCAATGACGCCACCAGCATCATCAGCGACCAACTGAACGAGCTGGGCAGACTGCTGGGCGACCCTGGAGCGGGTGAAGAGGACCTCTATGGTACTGCCCGCACCTCCTTCGGGGCTGACTGGTTCGCAACCCTGCGCGGACGTGTCGGCTTCGCCGCCGACAACTTCCTATTCTATGGAACAGGTGGACTTGCCTACGGAAAGATGGAAGCTTCGGTCAAGATCGATGCGACAGAGTTGGAGGACGACGATCCCGAGTCCAACCGCTACTACACCGGCTCGACGGACGCCACGAACTGGGGTTGGACGGTTGGCGCGGGCATGGAGTACGGCATCGACAATTGGAGCCTTGGCATTGAATATCTCTATGTCGATCTCGGATCAGCTGACTGGAGAACCAACCTCGGCGAGACCGTAAATGACGATGAAGGGCAGCTTGTTGGAATCCAGGGCAAGGGGGACGTCGACTACCAGTTCAGCGTCGTCCGCGCGACGGCCAAGATCCGCTTCTGAGACGCATCGCATGGCTCATGAAAGGCCCGGCGTCGACCGGACCTTTCGTATTTCTGGCAGTGTTATATCGTAGGATCCGCCAAAGCGG
>JBIIGF010000219.1:0-4544 GCA_044236665.1 Aestuariivirga sp.
CTGCAGAAAGGACGACAGGATGACGAAGGCGATGGTCAACAGGTCAAACAGCAGAAGTCCGTACCGGAAGCGGTGCCCCGCCTCGGTATTGCCTTCGTAAAGTTCTGCCAGCCGCGCCCTCAGGCCTGGCTTTGCCTTTGTGTCCTGCATCGTCTTTCACTAAGCCAGCACTCGGCCAGCGTCCAGTCTGGACGCTGGCCGCCGCCTCGCTATAGTCCGTCCGGTTATCAAGGAGTTTACCGACATGCCGAAGGGATATTGGATCGCCCACGTCACCGTCACCGATCCGGACCAGTACAAGCTCTATGCCAGCGAGGCCCCTGAGGCATTCCGCAAATTCGGCGCCACCATTCTGGCGCGCGGCGGGCCGTTCCAGCAGATGGAGGGCGACGGCCACGCGCGCAACGTCGTCATCGAGTTTCCCAGCCTGCAGGCGGCGCTCGATTGCTACAATTCGCCGGAATACCAGGCCGCCAAGGCCAAGCGGGCGGGCGCAGGCATCGCCAACATCGTGATGGTGGAGGGCGTCTGAAGCGCCCTTTCCACCGCTGCGGCCGGTTGCTAGAAGCCGGGCTCAACTTGAGGGACGAAGCATGAAGCTGGCAATCGCAGGCGCCGCAGGCCGCATGGGCCGCGTCTTGACGCGAATCGTGACTGAAACGCCGGGGGCGGAGGTTGCAGGCGGCATCGAGCCCAAGGGCTCGCCCCATGTCGGCGCCGACATGGGTGAGCTTGCAGGGCTCGGCGCGCTTGGCGTGACGATTACCGACGATCCCATCGACCTCTTCACCCGCATTGACGGCATCATCGACTTCACCGTGCCCGCCGCCACGATCGCGCTCGTGGAGCTGGCGGCACAGGCCCGGATCGTGCATGTGATCGGCACCACCGGCATCGACGAGGCGGGCGAGGCGAAGATCAAGGCGGCATCCCGCCATGCCCGCATCATCAAGTCCGGCAACATGAGCCTCGGCGTCAACCTGCTCTCGGTCATGGTGAAGAAGGTGGCCGCAGCGCTTGGCGAGGAATTCGACATCGAAGTTCTCGAGATGCACCACAAGCACAAGATCGACGCGCCCTCGGGCACGGCGTTGCTTCTGGGCCAGGCAGCGGCCGATGGACGGGGCATCGACCTCAAGTCCCGCTCAGTGCGCTCGCGCGATGGGCATACGGGTGCGAGGCCACAGGGCGACATCGGCTTTGCCACGCTGCGCGGCGGCTCGGTCGTGGGTGAGCATACGGTGATGTTCGCAGGCCCCGCCGAGCGAATCGAACTCACCCACAAGGCGGAGAGCCGCGATATCTTCGCACGGGGCGCGGTGCGCGCCGCCCTCTGGGGCTTCGACAAGAAGCCCGGACTTTATTCAATGATCGACGTTTTGGGACTGGAGTAAGCCATGGACCGTCTTCTCGTGCTCGTCCGCCATGGGCAGAGCGAATGGAACCTCAAGAACCTCTTCACCGGCTGGAAGGACCCCGACCTCACCGAACAGGGCATCCGTGAAGCGCATGCGGCGGGCCAGAAGCTGAAGGCCAGGGGCTTCCACTTCGACGTCGCCTACACCAGCGCGTTGACGCGGGCCCAGCACACGCTCGCCATCATGCTGGAGGAACTTGGCCAGCAGGGCCTCCACACCATCCGGGACCCGGCGCTGAACGAGCGCGACTATGGCGACCTTACAGGCCTCAACAAGGATGACGCGCGCCAGAAATGGGGCGAGGAGCAGGTGCATATCTGGCGCCGCTCCTATGACGTTCCCCCGCCCGGCGGCGAGAGCCTGAAGGACACGCTGGCCCGCGCCCTGCCCTATTACATGAAACACATCCAGCCGGATGTGCTCTCCGGCAAGCACGTGCTGGTGGCCGCGCACGGCAATTCGATCCGTTCACTGATCATGGCGATCGAGGGCCTGACGCCGGAGCAGATCCTGAAGCGCGAACTCGATACCGGCGTGCCGGTCGTCTATCACCTCGGCGCAGATTCCCGCCCGATCTCGGTGGATGTGCTGTCCTAGCGCCGCGCGCACCCCAACCTCACCATGGCCGGGCTTGCCCCGGCTATCATTTTCAGCCGCCACCGCAAAGGCTGCCCCGGTGAGGCCGGAGCATGGGCGAAGGCACCCTCAGGCGCCAAGGCTTTCCTTCACCCGCTGCTGGAAATAATGAACACCCTGCTCGTGGCGGGGAGACAGCGGACCTGCCGCGTAATTGCCCGCTGCATAGTTCCGGTGAGTGCTGACACAGATCTCATAATCCTCGCGCACCACGGCCAGGTTGCGCTCGATCGTATCGCTGCGGCTGTCATCCAGCGCCGGGGAGACATCGGCAAAGTAGAAATGATAGAGCTGCTCCGTCCGGTCGGTGGCGATCGGGTTGATGCGCGAGGTGTTCATGCCGCCATCGAACAGCGAGAGCGTCCAGTTCGGCCACATCCACAGCCACTTGCCACGATAGAACAGGCCTTCACGCGGTGGCGCCGTCATGCGGATGAAGCCCTTGTGCGCAGTGGTCTTGAAGGCCTCGAAGTCGATGGCGGCAAAGAACTTCGGGTGAATGCCAGGGATGTGGTACCCCTCGACAAAGTTATCCGTATAGATTTTCCAGTTGGCATCGAACACCACCCGGTCGGAGCGCACCGACTGATAGGTCTCGATCGGCTCATCCGCCAGTTCGGCGACGAGCTCGCCCAGCTGCGACAGCAGCTCTTCCTGCGGGTCGATGGCGACGAAGAGCAAACCCCGCCATTCTGCCACCTGAATGGCTTCAAGCGGCCAATCGGCCGGGTTGAAGCCCGGTTCCTCGCCGAACCATGGGGCATTCACCAGGCGTCCATCATCTGCGAAGACCCATTGGTGATAGGGGCAGCGCACCGTTGCGCAACGCCCCGTGCCCTCCGCCAGAAGCTGCGCGCCACGGTGGCGGCATACATTGCGGAACGCGCGCAGTTCACCATCGCGCCCGCGGATGGCGAAAACCTTGATGCCGGCGATATCGGCGGCGACATATTGCCCGCGCTCGGCCACCTGCGCGGCGGGCCCCAGCATCTGCCAGCTACGGGCAAAAATCTCCGACCGCTCACGCGGCAGCACGGCGGGGTCGGTGTAAAGTCGAGGATCAAGATTGAGCATGGGCGGCACTCCTTCAAACCCAAAGACTGCCCCAGCCCGCACGCCTATTCAATATCCACGGCGCGGCAAGCAACGAATGCAAGGCCGGGCCGGGGCATGGGTGGGCGTGGGGCCACGGCAGGGCAGCCTGAACCCCTGCCGTCCCACACTTAGATCAGGCTGACGAGCTTGCGGGTAATGGGAACAACGATGACGGTCGCACCCGGGAACGAAAGGGCGCGGCGATAGGCCTCCGCGAGAGCCTCAGGCGTCTCGGCGGCAACCGCGGTTGCGCCATAGCCCTTGGCAAGCGATACGATGTCGAGGCCCGGAAGGTCCAGGCCGGGCACTTTCGGTGTCTGCTCCAGCACCGCGAATTCCTTGAGGATGCCGTATTCGAAATTCTGCAGCACCACGTAAATCACCTGCAGCTTCTGCTGGACCGCCGTGTAGATGCTCTGCACCGAATACTGGAACGAGCCATCACCCATCAGGCAGAGTACGGGCCGGTTGCGGCCCGTCTTGCGCTCGGCAAGCGCCAGGCCGACGGAAGCCGGCATGTTCCAGCCAAGTCCGCCCGAGGCGAAGGTGTAGAAGCTGTCCGGCTTGCTGAAGCGGAACTGATCCTCGAATGCGGCGGTGTTCGAAGGTGATTCATTGGTGACCACGATGTCATCGGGTGAATTGGCCCTGAGAGTTTGAAACACGGCGAGCGGATCCAACGGCAGACCGGCGGGCGCAGCCTGCGGGGCGTTACGCAGTGGCGCCAGCGATGGGCGCGGCCGCGCCTTCACCAACGGCAGCACGGCATCAAGGACCAATCCCGCATCCCCCACCAGGCTGTCGCCGGCAATGGCCTTTGCCGCCTCATCCGGATCGTCGGTGACGTGAAGCAATGCAGCTCCATCGGGCAGATAGCGGCCGGGTACATAGGGATAGTAACGGAACACCGGCGCACCCACGACGGCGATGAGATCATGACCGTCAAGCCTGTCGCTCAGCGGCCCGATGGCGGCCGGAAGATTGCCGGCAAACAGCGGGTGGGTTTCCGGAAACGGGGTGCGTTCGCAGAATGGCGCGCTCCACACCGGCGCATTGAGCCGCTCGGCCAGGGCAACGCCGCTTTGCCAGGCTGCCTCTCCGGCGCGGGCAATGTCGCCACCATAAATCAGAACCGGATTGCGGGCGGCATTGAGCCTTCCGGCAAACATGCTGAGCGCATCGGGATCCGGGGCCTTGCGGGTCGAGACGCTGCGCAACGGCACATCGAACGGCATTTCCTTGTCCCAGTCATCAAGCGGCAGGGAGAGGAACACCGGCCCGGCGGGTTCCTGAACTGCTGTCGCATAGGCCCGCATGAACGCGCCGGGAATGTCCTCGGGGCGGGCGGGCTGATAGGCCCACTTGACCCAGGGCCGCGGCAATTGCGTGGCGTCG
>JBIIGF010000220.1:0-4542 GCA_044236665.1 Aestuariivirga sp.
AAGGTTGGCATGCCCGAGGGGCTGATCAACTACACCACCTCCAGTCTCTACGCCGCCAATGTGGCCGGCAAGAACGAGCACTGGAACTGGAAGCACCTGCTGCGGCCCCGCACCCTCATCTACTTCGGCCTGTGGACCGCGGTGGGTATTGCCATGCTCGTCACCCTCATCAACCGCACCCAGCTCGACGTCAATGTGGTGCCGGACCGCAACCCGCTCTATGTCACGCTCTCCGACGGCTCGATCCGCAACGGCTATACGGTCAAGATCCTGAACAAGCGGCAGGAGCAGCGGACCTTCCGGCTGGCGGTTGCCGGCCTTCCCGGCGCGACCATGGAGATGGTCGGCGAGGACGGGGTCAAGGGCGCCAGCATCGATATCAGCGTCGAGCCTGACAAGCTGCGCGCCGTCAAGATCTACGTGGCAACGGCCGACGCCACCGTCATCAGCCGCGAGCGCAGCGACTTCCACTTCGATGTCGAAGAACTGAACCCGAAGGATGGCCGGGCCAGCGAATCCGTCAGCTACCGGGCCATCTTCCATGCGCAAGCCAAGAAGGAGTAAACCCATGCCCATGGCCGCCACCCAGAAGCAGCTCACCGGCAAGCATGTCCTCGCCATGCTCCTCGCCTTCTTTGGCGTCATCATCAGCGTCAACATGCTGATGGCCTATTTCGCCAACTCCACCTGGTCCGGACTCGTGGTGGCCAATGGCTATGTCGCCAGCCAGAGCTTCGACCGCGATCTCGCCAAGGCACGGGCGCAGGAGGCGCTGGGCTGGAACGTTGCCTTCACCCACAGGCCCGACCGCATCAACATCGCCTTCGCCGACAAGAACGGCAGGGCCATCGAAACGCTGAGCCTGACGGGCGCCCTCGAGCGCACCGTCACCGACAAGCAGGACCAGCAGCTGACCTTCACCCCCATGGGCGGCGGCGTGTACAGCGCGCCTGCCAAGCTTACCCCCGGTGTGTGGGAGGTTGAAATCCGTGGCGAAAGCCGCGAGGTTCCGGAATACCGCAAGATCTTCCGCTTCTTCGTGAAGGAGTGAAACATCCGTGACGCTGCCCTGCTGCACGATCGATGGTGAGTATTTCCAGCCCTTCAAGCTTGAAGGTGAGGACGCCGAGCGCTGGATTTCATCAGCGGGGCCGGGGCTCAAGCGCATCGAATTCCTCGTGCCGCAGGCCAACCGGCCCGACGCCATGGCGCAGATCGAGACTGATCTCTCCGCCTTGGATGGCGTGACGTCGGCCCGCGTCAACCTCACCGGGCGCCGCGTGATCGTGGTCTATGAGGAAGCAACCATCACGCCACAGGCCCTGATCGACCGGCTCGGCCTTTTGGGCTACATGGCAAGGCCCTTCGACCCGCGCGAAACCGGCCTCACCAGTGATGACCGCGAAGGCGGCAGGCTGCTCCGGGCTTTGGCCGTGGCGGGCTTTGCGGCAGGCAATGTCATGCTGCTGTCGGTATCGGTCTGGTCCGGCGCGGAAGACGCAACACGCGATCTGTTCCACTGGCTCTCCGCCATGATCGCCCTGCCGGCCGTCGCCTATGCCGGCCGGCCCTTCTTTTACTCGGCGGTGAGCGCGCTGCGCATGGGCCGCGTCAACATGGATGTTCCGATTTCGCTCGGCGTCCTGCTGGCCTCCTTCATGAGCCTGTTCGAAACCATCAATGGCCACGAGCACGCCTATTTCGATGCGGCGATCACGCTGATCTTCTTCCTGCTGGCGGGGCGCTACCTCGACCACCTGATGCGGGCGCGGGCTCGCTCGGCCATTGCGCAACTGGTTTCGCTGTCGGCCGAGGGTGCAACTGTCATCGAAGCCGATGGCAGCCGCCGCTACGTGCCATCGCGCGAGATCAAGGCCGGCATGACCGTTGCCGTTGCCGCTGGCGAGAGGCTTCCCGCCGACGGGGTGGTCCGCGACGGGATCAGCGACATGGACCGCTCCCTGCTGACGGGTGAGAGCGCCCCTGAAACCGTGAAGCCGGGTTCCACCGTTCATGCTGGCGAAATGAACGTGACCGCGCCCGTCATCGTCGAGGTGACGGCGGCGGGCAACGACACATTCCTCAGCGAACTGGTGCGGCTGATGTCGGCGGCCGAACAGGGCCAGTCACTCTACATCCGCATTGCCGACAGGCTGGCGCGCTTCTACTCGCCCGCCGTCCACCTGCTGGCCGCCATCACCCTCGTCGGCTGGCTGGTGCTGGGGCAAGGCTGGCATGGCGCCATCATGGCGGCGGTGGCCGTTCTCATCATCACCTGCCCTTGTGCGCTGGGGCTTGCCGTTCCCGCGGTGCAGGTGGTGGCCAGCGGCCGGTTGTTCCGCTCGGGCGTAATGATCAAGGATGGGGCGGCACTGGAAAAGCTCGCAGGCATCGATACGGTGGTTTTCGACAAGACAGGCACGCTGACCAGGGGCATGCCCGCGCTCGTCTCGCCGCTCATGGTATCAACCGAAACGCTGACGCTGGCCGCAGGCCTGGCGCAGGCCAGCAAGCACCCGCTGTCACAGGCGCTGGTGCGCGAAGTGGCACGCCGCGGCCTCGTGCCCGTCACGGTATCGGACATCGCCGAGCACCCTGGCCTCGGCCTCTCCGGCACCTATGCGGGCGAGCAGCTTCGCCTCGGCAGCCGCGCCTGGTGCGGGGTGGAGGAAACGAGCGAGGATCAGGGCCTTCTGGAATTCGCCTTCCGCCGGGGCGGCAAGCCGCCGGCCGTCTTCCACTTCGAGGACAAGCTCCGCGCCGAAGCCGCCGACACGGTGCGGAAACTCAAGGACATGGGCCTTGCCGTGCACCTGCTCTCGGGCGACCGCGATGCGGCGGTGAAGCGCGTGGCCACCGCGGTCGACATCGACACCTTCGTCTCCCGCGCCAGCCCGCAGGCCAAGCTCGCCTATATCGATGCCCTCGCCAAGGCGGGCCGCAAGGTGCTGATGGTGGGCGACGGCATCAATGATGCACCCGCACTTGCCGCGGGCTACACCTCCATGGCGCCCGCCACCGCCTCCGACATCGGGCGCACTGCCGCCGAAACCGTGTGGATGGGCGATTCCGCCGCCGCCGTCGCGCAGGCGATCGCCATCAGCCGCCGCACCCAGCGCATCGCCAAGGAGAACTTCGGCCTGGCGGTAGGCTACAATGTGCTGGCCGTGCCGCTCGCCATGGTCGGCCTTGTCTCGCCGCTGGTGGCGGCGATTGCCATGTCCACCTCCTCCATCATCGTCATCGCCAATGCGCTGCGCGTTGGCCTTGGCGCCAGGACAGCCGCGCCAGTCGAACGTCAATTGTCTGACACAGGGGCTGGCGCCCGCAAGCTGAAGGATGCCGCATGACCGGATTGCTCTATCTCATTCCCGTGGCCCTTTTCATGGGCGGCATCGGGCTTGTGGCCTTCATCTGGTCGCTGAAGTCGGGCCAGTACGAAGACCTCGAAGGTGCCGCCTGGCGCATCCTGCAGGATGACGACCAGCCGAAACCCTGAGGCCCTGCCGCTTCACGAAACCGCCGCAAAACACTTTGATCATTGCTGTCTCTCCCGTTGACAAGCGGGACACGGCGGGCGGATGCTTTCTGCCCGACTGCGAGAGATGGAGGATTATGATGATGGCGCATCGCACCCCGGTCACTGCATGGGGCTCCTTTCCTCTCCAGCTTTTCGGTTTGCTGCTGACGGCGCTGGCATTTCTCGGTGGCGTTCAGGCAGCGCAGGCCGCGAAGCCATTTCCCGTCGACCAGTTCAGTTATTACCTGAGCGACTACGACAACACGCTGCAGACCATCGCCAAGGGCCTGACGCGGAGCGAACCTGAACTCAACGGTGACATTCAGGCCGCCCTCGCCGCCGGCAACGCCCGGCTGGCCGCCGCATCGATGGAACAATTGCTGACCAAGCGCCCCAGCGATGGCGCGCTGTGGCTTTCCCTCGCCCGGCAACTGGCGATCGCAACGCCGATTGACGATTCAGATTCCTACGGCATTCCCGGCAAGATGATCGGCGCCGGGCTCAAGGCCTATACGCTGCTCGGGTCAGCTGCCGATGAGGCGGCGGCGCTCAACATCGTGGCGCAGGGTTTCGCCAAGCGCGAGATGTGGCGGCCCGCCCTTCTCGCCTACAAGGATTCGCTCGCGCTGGTGGATGACCCGCAGACCCGCGCCACCTACGAGGCCTTGCGCGCCGACCGTGGCTTCCGGGTGGCTGACTACAAGATCGACAGCGAGGCAAACCCGCCGCGCGCCTGCTTTGAGATGTCCGAGCCCGTGTCGCGCACGGTGACGGATTTCACCGCCTATTTCACCCAGGACCCCGGCCCCGTTGCCGCCGTGACGGCGGAGGGAACACGGCTTTGCGTCGAAGGGCTGAAACATGGCTCACGCTACAGCATCACGGTGCGCCAAGGTCTGCCCGCCGCCGTGGACGACACGATGGCGAAGGACGCGACCTTCCAGTTCTATGTGCGCGACCGCAGCCCCGCGGTGCGCTTTGCAGACAATGCCTATGTGCTGCCGCGCACCGGCCAGACCGGC
>JBIIGF010000221.1:0-4526 GCA_044236665.1 Aestuariivirga sp.
TTGGAGATGCGGCCCTGCTCGGCCACCTTGCCATCGCGTGACAGGGCCTTCACCGCCTGGTTGGCCTTCACCGAACCGGAGGTGACGCGGCCCGTCAGCACGCGGCCGAGGAACGGGTTCGATTCAATCGTCGTCACCAGCATGCGGAACGGGCCGTCCTCGACGGAGGGCGAGTGGAAGTGCTTGACGATCAGGTCGAACAGCGGAGCCATGTTCTCCTGCGAGCCCGTGGGGCTGTCCGCCATCCAGCCTTGCTTGGCGGAGCCGTAGATGATCGGGAAATCGAGTTGTTCCTCGTTGGCGTCGAGGTTGGCGAACAGGTCGAACACCTCGTTCACCACCTCATTGTGGCGCTCGTCCGGGCGGTCGATCTTGTTGATGCAGACAATGGGGCGGAGGCCGATCTTCAGGGCCTTCTGCAGCACGAACTTGGTCTGCGGCATGGGGCCTTCGGCGGCGTCCACCAGCAGGACAGCACCATCGACCATGTTCAGGATGCGCTCCACCTCGCCGCCGAAATCGGCGTGGCCGGGGGTGTCGACGATGTTGATGCGCGTGTCCTTCCAGTTGAGGGAGGTCACCTTGGCGAGAATGGTGATGCCACGCTCGCGTTCGAGGTCGTTCGAATCCATGGCGCGCTCGGCGACCTTCTGGTTCTCGCGGAACGAGCCTGACTGGGAGAGCAGGCGGTCGATCAGCGTGGTCTTGCCGTGGTCGACGTGGGCAATGATGGCGATATTGCGCAAGTTCATGAGGCGCCGGGACTTTCTCTTTCGTGGGAATTGGCGGCGCGATTAGCACGTGCAGCATTGAAAGGCAATTTAACCCGGCGGGGCTTGCTAGGGGCCTCCGGCCGCCGCTTGTGGTGCTTGCGCCCTCCGGCGTAGATTGCGGCTCCGGTTGATCCCTTTCCCTGGGGCAAGATAAGAGTAGCCAGACGTCATGACACTGATTGCGAACATTCTCGGCCTGCGGCTTGCGGTTCTCGTGATGCTGGCCCTGGCCTCCCTCCCGGCGGCACGGGCGGGGGCGCAGGCCGCCTATTCCGATATCTCGGTGGACCGGTCCACGGCGGAACTGAACCTCAAGACCTTCCTTGAGGCGGCCGATCGCATCGCCCTCCGGCTGGAGGCCCGGGAGTGGGCGCGGAACTTCTACCATGCATGGCTCTATCCTGAGATATCGCCTGAGCAGGCCGCCGAAACTGACCTCCTCGAAACCTATATGCTCGACTCGATGGACCTGTCGGCCTTTCCCGACTGGCGGCGCAAATCGGCCGGTGTCGAAACAGCCCTGATGCTGCGCGAACTCCTGCGCGAGGAGGGCGTCACACAGGACACGGCATTCCGGAAACTGCGGGACGGCATGTGGGCCATTCCCGGCACCTATTTACAGGCGGGCACGATCACTTCCGGCATGCGCACGGGCGATGTGATCTTCACGGCCGATACGGTGGCCAACATTCCGGCTCTCTACAATGCGCGGGCTCACAAGGGGGGCGATGCCGGCTTCAACGTCTACAGATATGTGACGGAGACGCCCGGCGGCCTCAACCCGCCGCGCTGGGCGGGCATCACCTACAAGCTTCCCGCCTTCCTGCGCTGGAGCGTGGGCACAAACACCGTCTTCCAATGGGGGCTGTCCATCATCGTCATCGCTGCCGTCGTGATGATCCCGTGGCTCGTTGGAAAGCTCATCGACAACAACAGTCTCCGCCTGTTCATCCGATCACTGATCGCGGGTTTCCTGTCAGTGAATGCCAGCAGCCTCATCATCAATGATACCGGGCTGTCGGGGCCGGGCGCCACAGCGGTCACGCTGCTGTTCGTTGCCGTCTATTACGGGGCGATGGCGGTCATGGTGCTGATCCTTGGTGAGTGGATCGGCAATTGGGTTTCCCGTGTCAAGCGCGCGAAGGACAAGAGCTTCGACACCAGCATCGTGCGGCTGGCGACCCGCGTCGTCTCCGTCATGACGGCGCTGGCCATCGTGATTTACGGCATCAGCACGATGGGCGTGCCGGTGTTCGGCATCATCGCGGGCTTCGGCGTCGGCGGCCTTGCGGTGGCGCTGGCCGCCAAGCCGACGCTCGAGAACATCCTCGCCGGGGTGATCCTGTTCCTCGATGGGTCGATCAAGGTCGGCGATGAAATCGAATCCGGCTCGCTCTCCGGGGTCATTGAGGATATCGGCATGCGCTCCACCCGAATCCGCGCCGCTGATGGCGGGCTGATCAGCGTCACAAATGCCGAACTTGCCAATACGGTCTTCAAGAATGTGTCGAAGCGCGTGGCAGGTCCGTTGCAGGCCGAGCGCAACTGACGGCGCATGAGGCCAGATGGGCTCTGCCCCATGTTCAGGCCGCGATGAAACTGTCGAGCGCCGCGAGGAACTGGCGGCGGATGATGTCCCGCTCGCTCAGGATCTCATGGGCCGCACCGGGAATCATGGTGAAGGAAACACCGGGCATCCGTGCCGCCGCCTGACGGGTTGCCTGATTGCTGACGATCCGGTCTGCTCCGGCCGCGACGATGAGCACCGGCACTTGCGGGTTGCGCATGTGGCCGATCTCGCGCATCGAGCGCCGCGCGGCACGAAGCCAGGCGAAGGTCGGGCCGCCGAGCCCCAGTTGCGGGGCGGCTTCCAGCGTGGCGCAGTCGCGGGTGAAGCGGCCCTTGTCGGAGGTCAGGGGGTTGCCCGGAAAGTCGGTGCGGCCGAACGGCCGCTTGCGGACGCCGGGCAGGAAGGTGCTGCCGCGCCCAGCCAGCCGCATGGCGCTCACCAGAAATGACACCACTGGGCCCGGCCACGCCCCATAGTCGATGCCGATGAGCGGCGATACCAGCACGGCCTTGGAAAACCAGTTCTTGCCGCGCAGGCTGCGCAGCAGCACATGCCCGCCCGTGGAGTGGCCGAGGCCGAAATAGGGCGGCGGGCAGGCCCCTATGACTGCGCCTTCCATCAGTGTACGGAGGTCTTCGTCGAATTCGGTGAAACTCTCTGTCACGTCGCGGTAGGGATCGGCCGAGATGCGTTGGGACCCGCCCTGGCCACGCATGTCGAAGGCCACCACACCAAAGCCCTGGTCCATCAGGTTCCGCGCGGTTTCGAAATAGCGTTCGATGAAATCGCCCCGCCCGCCGAGCAGCACGAAGGTGCCGCGCGCGCCTTGCGGCACGGCGCGCATCGCGCGTAGCTTCACCTTGTCCCGCGTGATGAGGCTCAGGCACTGGGCGCCGGGTGGAAGCGGATTTTCCGGCGTTGGATAAAGGACGGCAGGCATCATGGCATGTCAGCATAGGCCGGTGCCGCGCCTGCCTGCAAGGCAAGCGCCCGTCAGGGGAGTTTCTTCACTTCCGACAACTGGCCGCTGGCTGAATCGAGTTTGATGGCGAATGACTTGCCATCCCGCTTCGCATTGAAGGCATAGACCTTGCCGGCACAGCGTGCGGGCGCGACATCCGAAAAGCCATATCCGGCGATGATCGAAGCCGCCTTTTCGCAGGACAGGCCAGCGGCGGCCTTTGCCGTGGATGTTTCGGCCTTGGGTTGGCTGGCCGCCTTTGTGGTGGCGGGTGGCGAAGCCTCTCCGGTGGATGCGGTGCCGCTGGCGGCCGAGGGTTTCGGCGGCGTTTCGGTGGCCTTTTTCTTGGCCTTGGGTGGCGGCGCGGGCTGTGGCTCGTAATAGCTTTCGTCAAAGTCGGCATTCTTGCCGTATCTCAGCCCGGCTTTCTCGTCCGGAGGGTCAAAGTCGCCGAAGATGATGCGCAGCCCTGGCACATTGCGGAGCAATGGCGGGCCGGAGTAGCTGCCCTCGGGTGAGGGCATGTTGCTCTCCTCCGCCCCGGCCCCCGCGCTGAGAGGCCCGCAGGCCAGCAGCGCCGCCAGGGACAAGGTAATGCCACGCAAAAACATGCTGATCCTCACTAACACGAAACATCAGGCTGCTTCGCGGCGTTTTTGCGGCATGCCGCCTTCGGCGTGGGAGGCTTCCTGCCCGGAGTGGAAAGCCTCCCCGCCCGGCAAGCGGCTCAAAATACCTTACGCACGCTGGTGATGTTGCCGAAGCTGTTCATCCGAACCACGAATTTGTGGCCGCGCTTCCAGGCCGTGTAGGCGTAGATGGGGGCGCTGCAGTCAATCGGGTTGACGCGGTAAAACCCGGCATTGTCGACGATGTTCGCGCCACGGTTGCAGCCTACGCGGCGGGGTTCGCGCTGCCAGTAGCCATAACCACCACCATAGCCGCCATCATAACCATAGTAGCCGGGATAGTAGCCACCGATGCCAATGCCGATGCTCACATCGACGTCGGCCTTCGCTTCGGAGGCGGGAAGCGTAGCCAGCAGCGCGGTGGCGACGGCGGCTGTTGCAATCAGGGTCTTGCCAATCATCTCAGTGTTCCTTTGTTTCGAGCCTGCGATGCCCGGGAGTGGTCATCGATGAATGCGAAACTAGCGGGTGCTGATTGAACTGAAGCCGAACCGGCCATTCATCTGGCGTTCAGTTGGGGGGGGGGCCTCTTG
>JBIIGF010000222.1:0-4518 GCA_044236665.1 Aestuariivirga sp.
AATCACGTAGCGGTGGCCGGAAGGGCGGCGGCGCAACGCTGACACCTTTCGGCCTCAGCCTCATTTCGCGTTACCGCGCCATGGAGCGCGCCGCTGCCGCGGCCACCGAACCGCATGTCGAGGCGCTGGTAAGGGAACTGTCGCAGGGCTAGTGCGGCGGTGTCAGGTCCGGCGTGATCAGCGTGGTGATGGGCCGCTGACCGAGACGGCCTTCACCACGGCATAAGCGCTGGTGCCGGGCGCGAGGCCCAGCAGTGACGCTGAATGACGGGTGATGCGTGCCATGATGATGGAACCGCCGCAATCGAGCTTCACGTTGACGGATGCAGAGTCAGCGCCATCAAGCCCGGTAACGGTGCCGCGCAGAATGTTCAGTGCACTGATCTTGCGCGGTTCCTCACAGGCCAGCATCACGTCGCGCGCGCGGATGCGGACGCGTGCACCGGTGCCCGGCGGGCCGAGGTGGCCTGGCACATAGATGTCTCCGGCAGGGGCGGCAAGCCGCGTCAGGCCCGAGGCTTCATCATAGGCGATGACGGCCATCGTGAGGACGGCGCCGCCTTCGTCGCGGTCTTCGGGCGGCACGAGGTCGAGGCGCTGGGCGATGTCAGCGACCGGGCCGAAGGCAGCAAGGCGGCCGTTATCGAGCACCGCGATGTCATCGGCCAGCCTTGTCACTTCCGCCAGCGCGTGGCTGACATAGACGATGGGAATGCGGATCTCGTCGCGCAGGCGTTCGAGATAGGGAATGATCTCCGCCTTGCGGGCCTGATCGAGCGCGGCGAGCGGTTCGTCCATCAACAATAGCCGCGGCGAAGCGAGCAAGGCGCGCCCGATGGCCACCCTCTGCTTCTCGCCGCCGGACAGATCGCGGGGGCGGCGATTGAGCAGGTGTCCGATGCCAAGCAGCGACAGCACCTGCTGGCGCGAGGCGTAGCGTTCCGCCCGCGGCGTGAACCACGCGCCATAGGCGAGGTTCGCTTCGACGGTCAGATGCGGAAACAGCCGCGCATCCTGAAAGACATAGCCGATGCGGCGTTTGCTGGCGGGGATGAAGAGGCCCGCGCCAGTGTCGAGCAACAGCTTGCCATCCACCGCGACACGGCCATGTTCCGGCTTCACAAGCCCTGCGATGACATTGACGAGGCTCGTCTTGCCAGATCCCGAAGCGCCGAAGATCGCGGTGAGGCGTCCCTTGCTTTCAAATGCGGCCTCGAGTGTGAAGCTGCCGAGGTGGTGTTTGACGGATATGGCGAGGCTCATGCGGCCAACCTTTGTCCGGCGCGGCGTGCGAGAATTTCAGACACCAGCAGCGCGCCGAGTGAGATCACAACCGAAATCACGGTGAGTTTCAGTGCGCCTGCATCGCCACCCGGTATCTGCGTATAGGTGTAGATGGCGGAGGGCAAAGTCTGGGTTTCACCGGGGATGTTGGAGACGAAGGTGATGGTGGCACCGAATTCGCCCATGGCTTTCGCAAAGCACAGGATCATGCCGGCGATGATGCCGGGAAGCGTGAGCGGAAGCGTGACGGTCAGGAATACCCAGAGGGCGTTGGCGCCCAGCGTCTCGGCGGCGGCCTCCAGCTTGGTGTCCACCGCCTCGATCGAGAGGCGGATCGCCCGCACCAGAAGCGGAAAGCCCATGACGGCGCAGGCCAGGGCGGCACCTGTCCAGCGGAAGGAGAACACGATGCCGAGTTCCGCGAGATAGGCACCGATGAAACCGCGCTTGCCGAAACTCAACAGCAGCAGATAGCCGGTGACGACGGGTGGCAGCACAAGCGGCAGATGCACCAGTCCGTTGACCAGCGACTTGCCCCAGAAGTCACGCCGGGCGAGTGCCCATGCGACGAAGATGCCGAAGGGCAGGCTGGCAAGCGTCGCCACGACCGCAACCTTCAGGCTGAGGTGCACGGCGCTCCATTCTTCCGGGGTGAGGCTGTACCAGTCCATGTGCGTTATGTTTATTCAACTATAGCACATGCGGAGCGGGTTCAAGGCCCGGCCTGAATGGTCTCTATGTAGCGGATCAGTCCGGCGATGCGGCGGGAGGCGTCGTCGGAGGCCTTCATCGCATCCCCGACATTTGTGCTCTTGCCAACCCCCTCGCTCACGAACACATCGCCCCAGGAGGGCATCTCCCGCGTGCCGTGGCCATCCGGCATGTCGACGCCGGAGATGGTTTCAAACACCCGTTCCTCCGGGAAGCGGCCATATTTCTGGGTGATGCGCGTCAGGTCGGCGGTCTTCGTCTTCAACTGGGCGGCTTGCGGCCCGTCTCCCGTGCCGCTGGCACCGTGGCAGGGTGCGCAGAGGTGGCCGAAGTCCGCGCGGCCTTGCTCGAGGGCTTCATCCGCCGCGGCGGGTGCGGCGGCGAGACTGAGCAGGCAGGCGATCAGGGCGGTGCGCATCATGCCGGTCACGCGATCTGTCCGATGTCCTTCAGCATGTCGGTGAACCATGGCGTCTTAGGGTCAAAATGCTTGCCGCCCTTGATGCGCGGGAATTCGATGGCGCGCAGTTGGTCGCCCTTGTCTTCATCATGGCCAATGACGCCCGAGATGCCGGCGAGGGCCGAATCCACCGCCACATGCACCATGGAGCGGATCAGGTCGAGGTCCGCCCGGTTGGCGGCGGCCGAGCGGCCGAAATAACCAGACTTCTGAACCAGTGTCTTGTCCGCGCCAATCTTCTTGGCGAATTGCTTGCCGAACCAATCGCCGACCTTCACCTGATCAAGGCGGACATGGCCGAAGGCATCCCGCTCCACCTTCTCTCCCCTGGCTTCGAGTTCCGTCACGATCTCCTGCACGCAGGCCCCCTCGCTGACGAAGATCGATACCGAGTCCATCTCGTCCATCGCTTTCCTGAGGCGGGCCGCTTCGGCTTCGATGTTGATCGGCATTTCAGGAATATAGATGGCGTCGATGTCCTTGTGGCGGCGGGAGAGGTTGAACTCCGGCAGGAATTCCAGCTTGTTCAGCCGCTCGCGCCAGGCGCGGGCCGTGGCGGCGGTGAGCCAGCCGCAATTGCGCCCCATGACCTCGTGGATGACCAACTGGCGGGAGGAGGTGGACTGCTCGTTCACCACATTCTCGAAGAATACCGCGCCCTGTTCGGCCGCCGTCCATGCGCCGAGTGTCTGGCGGATCGGCACCACGTCATTGTCGATGGTCTTGGGCAGGCCAACCACGGTGAGCTTGTAGCCATTGGCACTGAGATAGGCCGCGAGATCGGCTGCGGTGGTGTTGGTGTCGTCACCGCCGATGGTGTGGAGAATGGTGACGCCATCCTTCACCAGTTGATTGGCCGCCACTTTCAGCGGGTCATCGCCGTCCTTCACGAGGCCGCGCTTCACGCAGTCTGCCACATTGGTGAGCTTGACGCGGCTGTTGCCGAGCGGCGTTCCGCCATGGGCGTGGAGCACATGCGCGCGGCGGCGCACCTCTGGTGTGACGGCAATGGAATTGCCCTGCAGCAGGCCCTTGTAGCCAGAGAGATAGCCGATCATCGGTGCATCCGGTGCCAACTCCGAATAGCGCTCGATCAGGCCGCCGACGGCGGAGGAGAGGCAGGGCGCGAGGCCGCCCGCGGTCAGCATTGCAATCTTGTGGGGGCTGGTCATGTGCAGGTAACTCCTCGTCAATTCGGCGTGGTCAGGGTTAGCATTCCGGCCGGGTTTCGCAAACCCGCCAAAATGCGAAGGCCTGCGGTTCGATTTTCATTGAACTGGGGCGCAGGGATTCCCACCTGAATCCTGTCAACCTTGAAGAGAAGGAATGATCGAGATGACAGGTTCGGCTTCGGCTGGTTTCGAGCAGCGCGGTGACAGGAATGAGCGCCGCTGCGGTTTCGGCAGGGGCGCACGCTGGTCGGCATGGGAGATCGGCGCGGTGATCGCCGGTTTCGTGGTGTTCTGGCCGCTTGGGCTCATCGCGCTCTTTCTGAAGTGGAAGAATGGCGAGATGTGGAAAGGCTCGGCAAGTGCGGCCGCGCCATGGGCTGGTTTCCGCATGCCGGACTTCGCGGCATGGAAGCCGTCGTCCAACTCCTATACGTCCTACGGCCTTTCCGGTTCCGGCAATGCCGCCTTCGATGAATACCGCCGCGAGCAGTTGCGCCGCCTCGATGAGGAGCGCCGCATGCTGGAGGAGGAGCAGAAGGCGTTCCGTGAATTCGTGGAGAAGCTCCGCCGCGCCAAGGACCAGGACGAGTTCGACCGCTTCATGGCCGAGCGCCGTGTGCCGCAGCAGTCCTGAGCGCGCCTATACCTGACCCCTCAGGAGCCCGGCCTGCGCCGGGCTCTTTTTTGTCAGAGCTCGGGTTCTTCGCGCGTACGGGCCGGAGGGGCTGCAGTCTCGCCGGGTGGGCGAAGCGGCGGCGGCTTTCTGTCGCCGAAGACGGGTGGGCGCGGGGCTGGCCGCATGGGGGCCGCTTCAGCCGGCGTAAAGGCACCCGCTCCCGCGCCAGGCGTGATGCCCGCTTCGATGACGACATCCTGCCCGCCGCCGATCAG
>JBIIGF010000223.1:0-4502 GCA_044236665.1 Aestuariivirga sp.
ATGATATCGGCAGCGCAGCCGCGCTTCAGCAGGTCTTCCGCCTCGGCTGGGGTGATGATGTTGCGCACCAGTGAGCCGGACTGCTCCGAGATGTCACCAGCGCTGACCACCGCCATGTCGAGCGATGAGGCCAGCGCTGTCAGGCGGGCAAGGCCGCAGTCCACCATCAGGCGGCGCTTCGTCTCCGCGCTGTCCACCACAAGCGGGGCCGGATAGAGGAAGCATTCGGCCTGCAGCGCCATGGCAAGGCGCCAGGAGAATTCGAACGGGTTGGTGAATTGCGCCTCAACTGCGCCGCCCATCAGCGACATGATCCTCACGCCGGAGCGCTTCGGCGGGTTGAAACTGGCGAGAGCGGCACTCAGGGTGCGGCCCCAGCCGACACCGATCGTCATGCCGTCGGCAATCGTCTCGGACAGGAACCGCCCCAATGCGAGGCCAATGGCGGTGGATGGCGTGGCGCCCTCCGGCGGCGCGGGCACGATGATCGCTTCATCGAGGCCAAGAGCGTGTTCGAGTCTCAGCGAGAGTTCGATCAGATCACTGCCGGTATCGCCGATCGAGATCTTCACTTCGCCGCGCTGGCGCGCCTCCTCGAGCAGGCGGATCACGGTCGAGCGGCCAATCCCCAACTGTTCCGCCACGGCGCTCTGGGTCAGGCCGAAGCCATGATAGAGCCAGGCCGCACGGAGCCGCAGCGCGGTGTCATCCGCATAGGCGGGCGGAGCACTGCGCCTGAGCTTAGCCATCGTCGTTCGCGCCCATGATGAAGGCGGACAGTTCCGCGTTCACCAGCCGCGCCGCTTCGATGTGGGGGAGGTGGCCCGCGTCCGGCACGAACAGCGTCTTGCCGCCAAAAGCCGAGAGGCGCGCTTGATCGGGGGGATTGATGCCGTCGAGCCCGCCCCACACGACAAGGCGTGGTGTTACCGTTTCCGCGATTTGCATAGCCGTCTGGTCAATCTGGCCTTCGCCAGCCTGCAATGCCCCTGCGATGCGGCGCAATGCGTCTCGTGTTCCGGGGCGCGAGAGCTGTGTCAGCACATGCTGAACAGTGAATTTGTTGATCAGCATCGGCCTGTTCACAAGGCGGCCCAGCAGCGCTGCCGTCTCCTCCGGCGCGGCAAGTTCAGGATAGCGCGCCAGGAAATCATGGTCGAGGCCGCAGCCCAGGCCTGCGGGCGCGATGAGTGCAAGCGAGGCCACGCGCTCCGGCGCTGCCACCGCCAGTTCCATCGCAATGGCACCGCCAAGCGAATGGCCAAGGAGGTGCGGCTTCGCGATCCCCTGCGCCGTCAGCGTCTCCGCCACACGGCTTGCCAGTTCCGTGACCGTGCCGCTGCCGACATCCGGTCCGGACTCCCCATGGCCCGGCAGGTCCAGCGCATGAACGCGCGCAACGGGCAGCAGGGCCGCCACATTGCCGGCCCACGACAGGCGGTCAGCCCCGAAACCGTGAATCAGCACGAGGTCCGGTCCGTGGCCGCCCAGCGTCTTGAAGGTGAGCCTTGCCATCACGGCTCGTCGATGACGGCCAGCAGTGTTCCGACGCTGGCAATCTCGTCGGCGGGAACCAGGATGTCACGCAGCGTGCCGGAGGCGGGTGCCTCGATCTCCATCGTCAGCTTCGGTGTGGTGATGGTCAGCAGCATCTCGCCCTTCTCCACCCTGTCACCGGGGCTCTTGGCCCAATAGTCGATCTGCGCCTCGGTGATCTCATTGCCGAGTTGCGGCATAACGACATCAATGCTCATAATGCGGGTCCTTTCTTCACAGCGCCCGGCGGGCAAGGTCGATATCGTCCCACGTCCTGACGCCGCGCCGGTTTGTCTGGTTGCCGGGGTGCATTTCCGAGGTGACGATCTGGATGATGTCATCGGCCTGTGGGAAATAGGTGGTCTCCATCTCCGCGCCCGGCACGATCCAGTTGGGCGAGCCCAGAACGCGCGGCGCGGATTTCAGGCTGCCGAAAGCGAAGCGCGTGAGGTTGGCGGCGAGCGTCATCGCAAAGGAACCGCGCTCGGAGGCCTCCGTCACCACCAGCAGGTGGCCGGTCTTGTTGATCGAGGCGATGACCGGATCATAGTTGAAGGGCACCAGCGAGCGCGCGTCGATCACCTCGAGCGACAGGCCGTGGGTTTCCTCGAGTTGCCGGGCAGCAGCAAGTGCGGGAAACAGTGAGGGGCCGATGGTGAGCACTGTCACATCGCGGCCCTCACGCTTCACATCGGGCTCGCCCATTGGAATGCGGTAGTAGCCGGGTGGCACGCCCTCGGCGTGGAAGGTCTCGACCATATCGTAAAGCCGCTGGCTTTCGAAGAACACCACCGGGTCTTCGCTGGAGAGCGCTGAGGCCATCAGGCCTTTCGCGTCATGGGGTGTTGCGGGGTAAAGCACCTTGAGGCCCGGAATATGGGCGACCAGCGCCGTCCAGTCCTGCGAGTGCTGCGCGCCATATTTGCTGCCGACCGAGCAGCGCAGAACCACCGGCAGTTTCAGGATGCCAGCCGACATGGCATGCCACTTGGCCATCTGGTTGAAGATCTCATCGCCGGCGCGGCCGATGAAATCGCCATACATGAGTTCGATCAGGCTGCGCCCGCCCTCCAGCGCGTGGCCCACGGCGGTGGCGACGATGGCGGCCTCCGAGATCGGTGCATTGAAAAGGCGCTCATAGGGCAGAATATCCGACAGGCCACGGTAGACACCGAAGGCGCCGCCCCATTCGCGGCACTCCTCGCCATAGGCGATGAGGCGTTCGTCATGCAGCATGTGGTGAAGGATCGCTTCGAACAATCCGTCGCGGTAGGTGATGGCACGCATGGCGGAGAGCGGTTGGCCATCCGGGCCGATACCGGTGCGTGACTTCTTCTGGTCCTGCCGGATGCGGGCGGATGTCTCCGGGGTGCCCAGCAACCGCACGTCGCCCTCCGGCACGGGAATTTCCGCCTGCGAGAACATCAGGCGGCCGATCAGCGTCGGGTCCGCAGGGATGTCGATCAACGGTGCAGCTTCGGGGTTGACCGCCGCCCGCGTGACGGCGGCGATGGCGGCCGTCACATCCGCTTTCATCGCCTCCACGGCGGCCGCATCGAGAATGCCGCCATCGACCAGGTGAGCGGCATGGCAGGCGATCGGGTCATGGCGGTCCCAGGCGGCGATTTCTTCCTTGGTGCGATAGGCATTGGCATCGGTCGTCGAATGGCCACCGAAGCGGTAGCATTCGACATCGAGCAGGGCGGGACCCTTGCCCTCGAGCAGCAAGGCGCGCTTCCGCGTGACGGCATCGGCAACCGCCAGCGGGTTGGTGCCATCAACCGTTTCGGCGTGCATGGCCTGCGGGTTGACGCCCGCACCAATGCGCGACAGCCGGTCCCAGCCCATGGTTTCGCCGATTGTCTGCCCGCCCATCGCGTAAAAGTTATTTGTGAAGCAGAACAGCACGGGAAGGCCGCCCCTTTGTTCGTCCGTCCACAGAGTATCGTATTGCGCCATGGATGCGAAGTTCATCGCTTCGAAGACGGGCCCGCAGCCGGTGGAGCCATCGCCGCTCATCGACACGGCGATGGAGGGAGCGCGGCTGAGTTTCTTGCGCAGCGCCGCGCCGGTTGCGATGCCGGCAGACGCGCCCACGATCGCATTGTTGGGGTAGGCGCCGAAGGGCGTGAAGAAGGCATGCATGGAGCCGCCCATACCGCCGTTGAAGCCATTGGCCTTCATGAAGATTTCGGCGAGCAGGCCGAACAGCAGGAAATTCTCCGCCATGCTGGTGACGGGCGAAGGCGGAACATGCGTCTCGACCGCCTTGAGCAGTGCGCCCTTCTGGTGGCTTTCCATGATGCGGCCGAGATCAGCAGCGGGGAGTTGTGCGATGGCCGAGAGTCCCTTGGCGATGAATTCGCCATGGCTTCTGTGGCTCCCGAAGACGTGATCCTCCGGTGTCAGCGCCAGCGCGGCGCCGACGGCAGCGCCTTCCTGGCCAAGCGAGAGATGCGCCGGGCCCTTGTAGACATAAGCGATGTCCTGATAGCTGCCCCGGGCCTTGAAGGACCCGAGCATGGTCTCGAACTCGCGCACAAGCATCATGTGACGCAGCACGTCGATCAGTTGCCGGTCTCCCCGCCTGGCGCGCTCGTCGGCGAAGGGCCTGGCATAGGCATGGAGGGGGATCTCCGGAAACGACAACCGGGAGGGCGTGCGGAAGTCAGCGGGGTCGATGTGGAGGGATTTGGGCATGGCATATCCGGAAAAACAATTGCGTACCACGGCAAGCAATTGTCTGTCCATCCCAACACCTGCCGCATGCCGCAGCCTTCCTCTGCGCCGGGGATATGGCTCCGGCACGGGAGGGTGCTAGTCTGGGCGCCGAGAGGACCATTCCATGAGCAGCACCCACCCCAAGGCCACCCTCGCCAACTGGCGGCAGCACCCCTACAGCGTGTGGGGCTTTACCCATGTCGATGAGTTGATCCCCGTCGCGCCGCTCAGCGCAGGCGGCGGAG
>JBIIGF010000224.1:0-4490 GCA_044236665.1 Aestuariivirga sp.
ACCTGCTTCAACAGATCGTCGATGCCGATGGTGACGGGCTTTTCGACCTCGCCGTCGATGACGATGCTCCACGGGCGGATCGGCAGCTTTTCAGCCGCCGCCGCGATGCGCTTCGAGGAACCGAATTCATAGTAGTTGTTGAAAGTGGTGCTGTAACTCGCGTCCGTCACCTCACGTCCGGCATCCGCATAGGCGGGGTTGGGTGCTGCGGGGTAAAGCGCGGCGGAAGGGTCTTGCGCGGCTCTGACGGGCCGCGCGGCGGCCAGCATCACCGTCCCGGCGGCGGCGGCCATGAAGCTGCGGCGGTTCAGGAACACATGCTCCGGCGTGACACGTGCCTCGGGCAGTTCCCAGCCATGTTTGCGCTTGATCAGCATGATGCCGGCTCCTCTTTCGATTTGCCTCTAGATAGGCAGTCCCTGTTACGGGAGCCAGTCACGGCCCGATCACTCTTCAGAGAGCGAATTGCGCCGGGCGGCGAAGCGGCCCCACCCGGCGCGGTCACGCCCAGGCCTCAGGCCGCTTCAGCCCGGCGGCTGGCCAGGACCTGCTCCGCCGCGCGGCCCGACAGTTCGGCCATGTGGTCGGGTCGGAAGGTGAAGGTGCCGACACCGGCCGTCGCCGAACGCAGTTCGATGATGAGCGAGGCCATTTCGGATTCCGGCATATGGGCCTTCACCGTGTCCCACCCCTGCCAGCCCTCGCGCGCATCATAGCCCAGAAGCTGGCCGCGATGGCCCGACACGATCTGGTTGACGCGCGACGTGGCATCGCCCGGCACATGGATTTCAACCGCCACGACGGGTTCCAGCAGCACGGGCGCGCATTGCGGCATGCCCTCCGCCATGGCGATGCGCGCTGCCGCCCTGAACGCCATCTCGGAGGAGTCGACATCATGGTAGGAGCCGTCCGACAGGTTGACCGAGACATCCACCACCGGAAAGCCGAGCGGCCCCTGCCCCATCCAGTCGCGGATACCCTGCTCGACGGCGGGGATATACTGCTTCGGAACCACGCCGCCGCTGATCGTGTCAGAGAATACAAAACCCGTACCGCGCGGCAGGGGTGCGATCTCCACCACCACATCGCCATACTGGCCATGCCCGCCGGACTGCTTCTTGTGGCGGCCACGGATTTGCACGGTCTTGCGGATGGTTTCCTGATACGCGATGCGGCGCGGCCTGGCTTGCGCATGGACGCCGAATTTCCCCGCGAGCTTTTCAAGCGCCACCCGCAGGTGCATCTCGCCCTGCCCCCACAGCACCATCTCATGCGTATCAAGATTGTGCTCAAGTGACAGCGATGGGTCTTCCTCGGTCAGCCGGGCGATGGCACTGGTCAGCTTCACCTCGTCCTTGCGGTCAGCGACGGAAATCGCCAGCCCAAAGACACCCGGTGCGGTTTCCAGCGTCACGAGTTGCGCGACACGGCCTTTCTGCGTCGAAAGGGTGGCACCCGTGCGCGCCGTTTCAAGGCGGCCCAGCGCCACCGTGTCGCCCATCACCGCCTTCTGAACCTTTGCCGGCGCAGCGCCCAGCAGGGTGAACACACCCGCCACGCGGCTATCCTGCCCGTCAGCGCCATGAAGCACCGCGCCCTCGGCGATCTCGCCCGACAGCACGCGCGCCAGCGACAGCTTGCCACCATGCGCGGTGTGGAAGGTCTTGAGCACCTGAACCGTCGCGCCGCCACCGGAAAACCCGAGGCGCTTGACCGTCTCCGCAATGCCCGGCGCCTCATGGCGCAAGGCTTTCAGCAGGCGCTCGATGCCGGTGCCATGCTCGGCGGAGCCGAACAGCACGGGCGTGATGTAGCCCTCCGCCAATTCCCGCGCCAGATCGGAGAACACCCGGTCGCGCGGTGGCTCCATGTCGGCCAGCAACTGCTCCATCATCTCGTCGTCATGGTCGGCGAGTTTCTCGAGCATGGCGAAGCGCTGCGATTTCTCGAGTTCCGCCATATCCTCCGGAATGGCGATGAGCTTGCTCTCCAGATGCTCCTGATAGACATAGGCACGCTCCAGCGCCAGATCGACAAAGCCCGTGACGATCGAGCCCTTCATGATCGGAAGCTGGCGCAGGACGAGCGGCCTGGAGGATGCAGGCTGCAGCCACTCGAGGACGTTGCGCGGCGAGGAGTCGGTCTTGTCCACCTTGTTGATGAACAGGATGCGCGGCAGCCCGATCTCGTCCAGCTGTTTGAGGATCAGTTGCAGGGCCGCGGCCTTCTTGTCATCCGCCTCGCACACCACCACCGCCACATCCGCGCCCGCCAGCGCGGCGCGCTGCTCCTGCGCGAATTCGATGGAGCCCGGACAATCGAGAAATGTATAACTGTCGCCGAGATAGCGCGTGGTGGCGGCATTGAGTTCAACGCTCATGCCATGCGCCCGCGCTTCAGGTGCGGCGTCTCCGACGGTGGACTTGTCAGCCACCCTGCCCTGGCGCACAATTGCGCCGGTGTGGAACAGGATCGCTTCGAGGAGTGTGGTCTTGCCGCTCAGATAGGGGCCCACGAGTGCAATGCACCGCGCGCCCGCAACTCTTCTGCCGTTCTGGTTTTCCATGGACGATGCTCCCTTGACTGCTCAACTCAATGCGCGTCTTGGGACCGCCCTTCTCGAAACCTGTATCACCACGCCGGGGCGGTTCCACGAAAACAGAGTGACTCCATTCGCCATACCCGGCAAGCGAAATCGGAATGCAAAAAGGCCCAGCCTTGCGGCCGGGCCTCTTCAAGGCATGAAATGCCGGAATTACTTGGCGCGCACCAGGCGCAGCGCGGCGATGCCGGCGGCCACGTTGAGGCCGGTCTGGGCCTGAACGCTGATCGGCTGCAGCGCGATCGACTTGTTGGATCCGCCGACCAGCACATTGGCGCCGAGGCCCACCGCAACGGTGGCTTCAGCCGTCGCACCGGCATAACGGCCGGCCAGCGCGCCGCGGCTGATCTTGCCCGGTGCGAACACGGCCCAGCTCATCACACCCTTGCCGGTGATGCCGATGTCGATGCCGAGCTTCTCGATGGTGCCGGTGTAGCGTTCCTTCTTGCCCACCGTGCCTTCGAAGGTGCACTTCACGGCCTTGGACGAGGCAACGATCAGGCCAACGCCCGGGGCCACTTCGCAGTTCAGCACGCCAATCTTGACGCCCGACTGGGTCGACTTCGCCAGAGCCGGCGACGCAGCGAGGCCCAGCGTAATCAACGCGGCCACAGCGAGTTTCTTCATGTCTTCAATCTCCTGTTTGACGGGTATGCCGTAGAGGCTTCCATTGTGTCAGCAATGAGACATCGACGGAAGCCGCATTCACGCCTGAAGTTAACCTGCAATCGTTCACGCCTTCGTCTTGTCCCCAAGAATCAGGGCATGTACCGCAGCGAGAATTTCGCCAGGCCAGCGGCCACGTTCACGCCCACCTGACCATCAACGCTGACCGGCTGAAGTGCGATGCTGCTTTCCGAGCCACCCACCAGAACATTGGCACCAAGGCCGACGGCGATGGTGGCCTCGGCGGTGGCGCCGACATAGGTGCCCTGCAACGCGCCACGGTTCACCTGACCGGGTGCGAAGACCAGCCAGCTCATCACCGAGGCGTCGGTGAAGCCAATGTCCAGGCCAACCTCACTGATGCGGCCTTCATAGGTTTCCGCTCCATTGGGTCCCTGAAACACACAGGACGCCGCCTGCGAGCCGCCAAGGATCAGGCCGACGCCCGCCGACAGGTCGCAATTGAGTACGCCGACCTTCACGCCGCCATCCGCCATGGCGGGCACGGACAGAAGGGTGAGCGCGAAAGTTGAAGCCAGAAGGGTCTTCTTCATGTCTGCCATCCTTTTGCAGATTATCGAGCCGGATTGAATCAGTGCACTACCGGCAGCTTGGTTTATAGGCCGTTACCAGCGGCCCTGCCAGCGGGGTTTCAGCCCGGCCGCCCCGCGCTTCAAGCAGCGGGGCGCAGAGCCCTGAGCCCCATCAGCGGAGATTGCCGCAGAAGCGCTGGATGCGCTTGCAGGCATCCTCCAGCACCTCGGTTGCCGTAGCGTAGGAAATGCGGAAGAAGGGCGACATGCCGAAGGCCCCGCCATGCACGGCGGCAACGCCTTCCGCTGCCAGCAATTCCGTCACGAAGTCTTCGTCGGTCTTGATCAGATTGCCCGAGGGTGCCGTCTTGCCGATCGCTCCCTTGCAGGACGGATAGACATAGAAAGCGCCTTCCGGCGTCGGGCAGGAGATGCCGGAGGCCTGGTTGAGCATCGCCACCACAAGGTCGCGGCGCTGCTTGAACACCTTGTTGTTGCTGGCGATGAAATCCTGCGGCCCGTTCAGCGCCTCGACCGCCGCCCACTGGGCGATGGAGGACGGATTGGAGGTCGATTGCGACTGGAGCTTCGCCATCGCCTTGATGAGGGCTTCCGGCCCCGCGCCATAGCCAATGCGCCAGCCCGTCATGCAATAGGACTTCGATACGCCGTTCATCGTGAGGGTGCGG
>JBIIGF010000225.1:0-4486 GCA_044236665.1 Aestuariivirga sp.
AGGCCACGGCACTTCTCGATCATCTGGGCCTTGCCGCGGCCAATGTGGTTGGCCACTCGATGGGAGGCCTCGTTGCCATTGGGCTGGCGCTCAGCCATCCAGATCGCGTGCTGAGGCTCGGTGTGCTGAACTCGGTTCACGAGCGGAAGCCTGAGGCCCGGCGGGCGGTTGAGGCGCGCGCTGCCGAGATTGCAGCATGTGGCACCTGTGGAGATATCGAGCAGCCCATCCGCCGCTGGCTTGGGGCTGGCGATACGCCGCTTCACCAGCAACTGCGGGGCTGGCTCTCGGCCATCGACCCCGCCGCCTATGCCTGCGCCTACCGGGTGTTCGCCACGGGTGACCGGCTGTTTTCCGGCAGGCTTGGCGCCCTCCAGATGCCGGCGCTCTTTGCGACCGGTGCTGATGACCCCAACTCGACGCCGCAGATGGCGGAAGCCATGGCGGCCGCCGTGCCGCGCGGCAGGGCAGCGGTGCTGCCCGGCCAGCGCCACATGATGAACCTGGTGGACCCGCAGGGCACCAACCGGCTGATCCGCGATCTCCTGAGCCAGCCTCTGAGCGCGTTTGAATCGAAGAGCCTGCGCAATGCCTTCGGCAGCTTCATGACCGGCGTCACGGTGGTGACCACCATCGATGCCGATGGCGCGCCGCGCGGCTTCACCGCCAATTCCTTCACCTCTGTCTCGCTCGACCCGCCGCTCTTGCTGATCTGCATCGCCAAGACGGCCGCCAGCTGTGCAGTGTTCGCAAAGACGCCCGCCTTCGCCGTCAACATTCTGGCGGAAGACCAGAAGGATGTCTCCGGGATCTTCGCCTCGAAGCGGCCGGACAAGTTTGCCGAGGTCGATTGGCACGGCTCCGCCCGGGGCCAGCCCATTATCACCGGAGCACTCGCCTGGTTCGATTGCGCCCGGCGCGAGGTGATCGATGCGGGCGATCACATCATCCTGCTCGGCGCCATCCGCGATTTCGCGGCGCGTGAGGCCAATCCGCTCGGCTATGCACGCGGCGGCTATGTGACGCTGGGCCTCGAGCAGGCCGCCGTGAACGCCGCCTCGCAGAGCCACACCGTGGTGGGTGCCATTCTCGAATGCGAGGGCCGGCTTGTGGCGGAGCGTGATGGCTCCTCCGGGGCGTTGCGCCTTCCCGAAGTGGGGCGGAGCGGTGCTTCCGGCACCGCCTCGCTGCTCAGCGCCGATCTTGCCCGCAAGGGCATCGCGGCGCAGATCGCCTTCCTGTTCGCGGTCTTCGAAAATCCGGAGACGCATGTGCAGTCGATCTATTACCGTGGCGAGGCCGCTGCCGTGCCGGGCGGCACGTTGCTGCTGCCCTTCGACGCGCTGCCCTATGAGGCCTTTGCCGAGGAGGCCGTCCGTGTGATGCTGCGCCGCTATGCGCAGGAGCGCCAGCAGGGCCGCTTCAGGATTTATTCGGGGAACCACGAACGGGGCGAAGTGAGGGCCCTTGGATGAAAGGCAACGACCGATGAAATTCTCTCTCTTCGTGCACATGGAGCGGATCAGCCCTGAGCAGAGCCATCAGGAGCTCTACCGCGAAATGATCGCACTCTCCGAGATGGCCGACCAGGGCGGCTTTCATGCCATCTGGACGGGCGAGCATCATGGCATGGATTTCACCATCGCGCCCAATCCGCTGATCAACATCGCCGATCTCGCGCGGCGTACGAAGAACGTGCGGCTCGGCACAGGAACGGTGGTGGCACCCTTCTGGCACCCCATCAAGCTGGCGGGCGAAGCGGCGATGACCGACATCATCTCGGATGGCCGCCTCGACCTCGGCATCGCGCGCGGAGCCTATAACTTCGAATACCAGCGCTTGGGCAAGAACATCGAGCCGATGAGCGCTGGCGAGCAGATGCGCGAGATGGTGCCTGCCCTGCGGAAGCTGTGGGAAGGCGACTACACGCATGAGGGAAAACACTGGCAGTTCCCCAAGACGACCTCGGCGCCGAAGCCGTTGCAGCCGGGCGGGCCGCCGATCTGGGTTGCAGCGCGCGACCCGCATTCCCACGCCTTCGCCGTGGCCAATCACTGCAATGTGCAGGTGACGCCGCTGCACCAGGGCGATGCGGAGGTCGAAGTGCTGATGGGCCGCTTCAAGGAGGCCTGCGCGGCGCATCCCGAAATTCCGCGCCCCAAGATCATGCTGCTCATGCATGGCTATTGCGGCAGCGATGCTGCCGATTGCCGGCAGGCGGCAGAAGACCTGCGCCGCTTCTATTGCTATTTCGCGGCCTGGTTCAAGAATGAGAAGCCGATCTCGCAGGCGCTCATCGAAGCCCTGTCTCCTGACGAGATGGATGCCATGCCGCAATATGCGGCGGACAAGATGCTGGCCAACACCGTGACGGGAACGCCCGAGCAGGTGATCGCGCGGCTGAAGGCCTATGAGGCCATGGGCTATGACGAGTTCAGCCTGTGGATCGACTCGATGATGCCGACCGAGCGCAAGAAGGCCTCGCTGCAGCGCTTCATCGACCATGTGCTTCCGGCTTTCAGGTGACGGGATGCAACGCTTCCAGCAATTGATCGACGGGCAGTTCGAAG
The DNA here is from genome assembly GCA_044236665.1 of Aestuariivirga sp. GTDB lineage: Bacteria > Pseudomonadota > Alphaproteobacteria > Rhizobiales > Aestuariivirgaceae > Aestuariivirga. The sequence goes on from JBIIGF010000225.1 coordinate 2,571, forward strand.
ATGGCGCCGCCAGCTTCGAGAGCATCAATCCGGCAACAGGCAAGGTGTGGGCATTGATGCCGCGCGCCGGTGCGGGCGATGTCGAGCGGGCGGTTGCCGCCGCGCACCGCGCGTTGACCGATAAGGCCTGGCGCGGGCTGACCGCGACACAGCGCGGCAAGCTGCTCTACAGGCTCGCTGACCTTGTGGCCGAACACGCGCCACGGCTCGCGGAACTCGAGACCACCGACACCGGCAAGATCATCCGCGAGACATCGGCGCAGATTGCCTATGTCGCCGAGTATTTCCGCTATTTCGCGGGGCTGGCCGACAAGCTGCAGGGCGCGCATCTGCCGATCGACAAGCCCGACATGGAGGTATGGCTGCGCCGCGAGCCGATCGGCGTTGTTGCCGCGGTCGTGCCGTGGAACTCGCAGCTCTTCCTCACGGCGGTGAAGGTGGCGCCCGCGCTGGCAGCAGGTTGCACGGTGGTGCTGAAGGCTTCCGAAGATGGCCCCGCGCCGCTTCTCGAATTTGCGCGCCTCATCGTGCAGGCCGGATTTCCCGCCGGGGTGATGAATGTCATCACCGGTTTTGGCCCGGACTGCGGGCAGGTGCTGACATCGCATCCGCTCGTCTCCCGCATTGCCTTCACGGGTGGGCCGGAAACGGCGCGCCATGTCATGCGCAACGCGGCGGAAAATCTCGCCCATGTGACGCTCGAACTCGGTGGCAAGTCGCCCGTCGTCGTCTGTGAGGATGCCGATCTCGGTTCGACGGCGAATGCGGTCGTCGCAGGTATTTTTGCCGCGAGTGGCCAGTCCTGTGTCGCAGGCTCGCGCCTCATCGTTCACCGGAGCATCAAGGACAGGCTGCTCTCTGTGCTGAAGCAGAAGGCCGAAGCCATCGTCATCGGCGCACCGGAAGACCGCGCGACCGAGATGGGCCCGCTTGCCACACAGCGCCAGCGCAGCCACATCGAAGCGGTGGTGAAGAACAGCCTCGAGGCAGGCGCAAGGCTGGTGACGGGCGGCCGCGCGCCCGAGGGCCGCAGCGGCTTCTATTTCCAGCCGACCATTCTCGATTGCAGCGGCACGGCGGCGGCGGCCATCTCAACCGAACTGTTCGGCCCCGTGCTTGCGGTCCTCGACTTCGACACCGAGGCCGAGGCGGTCAGCCTTGCCAATGCCACGCCCTATGGTCTGGCGGCGGGCATCTTCACCCAGAACCTGACGCGCGCCCACAGGCTGGCGCGTGATATCCGGGCTGGTGTGGTGTGGATCAACACCTATCGCGCCGTCTCGCCATTGGCGCCGTTCGGCGGCTTCGGCCTGTCGGGCACTGGCCGCGAGGGCGGGGTTGAATCGATCCTCGACTACACCCGCACCAAGGCCGTGTGGCTGCGCACCTCTGACGAGCCGATCCCCGATCCCTTCGTCATGCGCTGACGCTCATGCCGCGCCGGCTTGAACGGCAAGGCGGTCGGCTTCGATAAAGGCCACCATCTCCTTCGCCTCATCGGTGAACAGCTGAAGCTTGCCCGTGTCCAGTGGCTCGCTCAGATGCTGCATCAGGAACAGGTCCTCGCCATCGGCGAAAGACGGGCCGAGCCCGCAGAAGAAGAAGCCGAGGCCGCGCGCTGCCGCGATCAACTGCGTGAGGCCGGGCGCGCTCACGGGAGCTGACAATTGCACCGAGCGGGCGCCGAGCGAGTGGACATCCCGCAGCGCCTGGGCGAGTTCGACGCCACAGTTGGCCCCGATCCGCGCGAAGCGGATGACGCCATAGCCGCGGTCATTGACCCTGATCCGCGTGGCTGAATCGGGGGCCGCCGGTGTGGTGTCATGGGTGGCCGCCACGTCGATGCCGAGGCGCTGGTAGATCTTCAGAAGTAACTCCTGGTAGGGGCCGCTGAAGGCGAGGCTTCGCGGCTCGGG
>JBIIGF010000226.1:0-4484 GCA_044236665.1 Aestuariivirga sp.
TGCAATGGATTCATGTGGAGCGGCCACACCCTGAACCATACGGCCCGTCCTCTGGATCATCGCAGTCCTTGAATGTAGGGACATGATTCCGCAAGATTTGGCGCACCATGCGGAATAAAGATGATAACAACTATGTTATTGATATACCTGAATAATTATTTTAATGAGCGTGCGCCTGAAATCTGACAGAGAGCGGTTCGAGCGGCTCAGGCTGATCGACTTTTGCGCCGCCCAATGAATGTATTTTACTTCATTGCCGACAGTCCCATCTATGCATCTCCTAAGAGGTGCGATGAGTCAGAAATCCGCCCTTCCTCAAGTCACTCGAATTGCCTCAAGAGTGCTGATGCCGGATACCCGCCTTTTCTCTTTCTGGATGGTCTTCATCTCGGTGACCATAGAGGTGTCCATGCCGCCAAACTTCGAACGCCAACCGTAAAACCTTTCGGTGCTAATCCCATGTTCCCGTCAAAGGTCCGGGATCGGAACCCCGCCTTCGGCTTGTCGCAGGACCGCGATGATCTGGGCTTCGGTAGATATACTCTTTTTCATTCGAACTTCCTCGTTTGACGTTACCGAGAAAATTCCACTTCCAAACCCCTCCAAAAACGGGGGGGGGGATTACCACGGATGTTTGAAATCGGACGTTAGGTATTCGCTCGCACTTCTTCAGTGCTATGGGTTATCGCCGGTAGGGCGAGTATTCATGGCTTCCGCTCACCACCACTCCAGCAAATCTGTCATACCAGTGTCATCGAAGTCGAACATTTGGCTCCGCAAACGGAGTCTAGTCATGCCGCAGCTCGGTGAGCAGCCCTATCTCCATCCTGGTGCGACGGTCCGCAACAGTATGCTTGGTGCCTTTGTCGAAATCGGTGAGGGAAGTCACATCCTCGAATCAGTGATGGGTGATTATAGCTACACCGCCCGCTACGCCGATATCGCCTATTCCACGCTCGGCAAGTTCGTAAACGTGGCTGCTTTCACGCGGCTCAATCCGGGTGAGCACCCCTATCATCGGGCCTCCCTTCATCACTTCATGTACCGTTCCAGTTATTTCTGGCCGGATGAACCTGACGAGCAGGCCGTCTTTGACTGGCGAAGATCGCGGCCCGTGCAGGTAGGGCATGACAGCTGGATCGGCCATGGCGCGGTGATCATGAAGGGCGTCACCATAGGCAACGGTGCGATTGTTGGGGCCCAGTCGGTGGTGACGAAAGATGTGCCTCCCTATGCCGTCGTCGCAGGAGCGCCCGCCCGGGTCATCAAGTGGCGGCATCCCAAGCTGGTTGCGGACCGGCTTCAGGCGCTCGCGTGGTGGAACTGGACACATGCCGCGATCAGGGCTGCACTTCCCGATTTCCGCGCACTCTCCGCGGAAGCCTTCCTCGAGAAATACGAGTGCGGATCCGTCATGCAGCCGTTACATTCGGTTGGTTAGAGGCGTCATGCCTCTATCCGATCCGCAATCTGATTCTACGTATCGCGCCGCATGGATGCGCGTTCTGGCGCTTGCGCCGTGGAGCGATCTTCAGGCTCACGCGCAGGGTTTTGCCGACACACCGCACGATACGTTGCGTGCGCCCGAAACCGGACTTGTGATGTTGCGTGGCCGCATGGGCGCAACCGGTGCCGCCTTCAATTTCGGCGAGGCGACGGTGACACGTTGCACCATACGTCTCGCGGATGGAACCGAGGGCCACGCCTATGTTCTGGGGCGGAACGGCAGTCATGCGAGGCTCGCTGCGGTGTGTGATGCCCTGTTGCAGCAGGAGCATGCCCATGACGGTGTCACCCGAAGCGTGATTCTGCCGTTGGAAGAGAACATGCGCCTGCGGCATGCCGAAGTCTCGGCAAAGGCAGCAGCGACCAAGGTCGACTTCTTTACCATGGTGCGCGGCGATGACTGAGCTGGCAAGTGCAGGCACGGCGATCCACTCCTCTTTCGCCTTCCGGTCCATCATGCAGGCCATGGCAAGGCCTGGCCGCATTTTTAGGCTGGATATGCCGGTCACTGCGCCGGAGCCCATGATGGCGTCTACCGCGGCCGTCGCGCTGACGCTCTGCGATTTCCAGACTCCCATTTGGCTTGCGCCCGGCTTTGATGGTGCGGCGCTTCAGCATTATCTCCGCTTCAATACCGGCGCTCCGCTGACGGAGGATGCCACGGCTGCTCACTTTGCGCTGCTTGAAGCCCATGACATGGCGGAAAGGGCCTTGGATTTCATGGCCGGCACACATGAGTATCCGGACCGTTCCACCACCCTCGTCATTCAGGTTGAAGGGTTTCTGCCGGGACACGTCGAACTCTCCGGCCCCGGCATTCCGTCACGGATCCCGTTCGGTGCCTCGGGGCTCGATCAATCCTTCTGGCGCGGCATGGAACAGAATCATGCGCGCTTTCCCATTGGGGTCGATGTGATTCTTGCCGGCCCGGGGCAGGTTGCTGCCCTGCCCCGTTCCACAGCGATACATGTTCCGGAGAGTGTCTGATGTATGTCGCTGTGAAAGGTGGCGAACAGGCCATCGACGCCGCGCACCGCTTGCTCGAGGAGGAGCGGCGCGGCGATCGCAGCGTGCCATCCATCACCCTCGCGCAGATTGCTGAACAGCTCACACTCGCCGTTGACCGCGTGATGAATGAAGGTTCGCTCTATGATCGTGAGCTGGCGGCGCTCGCCATCAAGCAGGCGCGGGGAGACCTGATCGAGGCGATCTTCCTGTTGCGGGCAACGCGGACCACGCTCTCACGGTTTGGCTATGCGGAACCGCTGGAAACGCAGAGGATGCGGGTGAAGCGCCGTGTCTCGGCCGCCTTCAAGGACATTCCGGGCGGGCAGGTTCTGGGGCCGACTTTCGATTATACCCATCGCCTGCTGGATTTCTCCCTCGCGGGCGATGCCGAACCGCACCGGGCGGCCAGCGCCGCCGCCGGGCTTCAGGACAACATGCCGCGCGTACTTGAGCTTCTCGGAAACGAAGGGTTGATGGAGCAACCGTCTGCGCCGGCTGGTGAGCCGGGAGACCTGACCCAGGATCCCCTGAGTTTTCCCGCTGGCCGGGACCTGCGACTGCAGAACCTCGCGCGCGGCGATGAGGGGTTCCTGCTTGCACTCGCCTATTCGACGCAGCGTGGCTATGGGCGCACCCATCCCTTTGCCGGCGAGATCCGGCTTGGCACGGTCGAGGTCTGCTTTACGCCGGAGGAACTGGGGTTTCCGGTCGTGATCGGCGAGATCACCGTCACGGAATGCGAGATGATCAACCAGTTCCGCGGTTCTGCCACCGTGAAGCCGCAGTTCACCCGGGGCTATGGCCTGGGCTTCGGCCAGTGTGAACGCAAGGTGATGTCGATGGCGCTGGTTGACCGCTCACTGCGCGCCGGAGAACTCGGCGAGGAGCGCATGGCGCCCGCCCAGGATGAAGAGTTCGTTCTCTCTCACTCGGACAATGTCCAGGCCACTGGCTTTGTCGAGCATCTGAAGCTGCCGCATTACGTGGACTTCCAGTCCGAGCTTGTGCTTCTCCGCCGCATGCGCCGCGACGCGGAGAGTGACGGTCAGGCGCTGGAGGCAGCGGAATGAACGCGCCTGCCCACAACTTCGCCTATCTGAATGAACAGACCAAGCGGATGATCCGCCGCGCGATCCTGAAGGCCATCGCGGTCCCGGGCTATCAGGTTCCCTTCGCCAGCCGCGAGATGCCCATGCCCTATGGCTGGGGCACGGGCGGCGTTCAGGTCACGGCCTCCGTCCTCACTCCGGACGACAAGCTGAAAGTCATTGATCAGGGGGCGGATGACACGACCAATGCGGTTTCAATCCGCAAGTTCTTCGTGAAGACGGCGGGTGTTGCCACCACCGAGCGCACGGAGGAGGCGACTGTCATCCAGACCCGCCACCGGATCCCAGAAACGGCCCTGACCGAGGATCAGATTCTTGTCTTCCAGGTGCCCATCCCGGAGCCCTTGCGTTTCCTTGAGCCGCGCGAGACAGAGACCCGCAAGATGCATGCGCTGGAGGAATATGGCGTGATGCATGTGAAGCTCTACGAGGACATCGCGCAGTATGGCGAGATCGCCACGACCTATGCCTATCCGGCCAAGGTGGCGGATCGCTATGTCTTCGATCCCTCGCCAATTCCAAAATTCGACAACCCGAAACTTGATGGGTGCCCCGCGCTGCAGCTGTTTGGCGCTGGACGCGAGAAACGCATCTATGCGGTGCCGCCCTACACGAAGGTGAAAAGTCTTGACTTCGAGGATCATCCCTTCGAGGTCCAGTCCTGGGATCAGCCTTGTGCGCTCTGTGGCTCGCGCGGCAGCTTCCTCGATGAGATCGTGATGGATGACCAGGGCAGCCGCATGTACGTCTGCTCCGATACGGATTTCTGTGCGAGGCAGAGGGGGGAATGATGACACCGCTTCTCTCGGCCGAGTCCCTCAGCAAATTTTATGGGTACCGTGCTGGGTGCCGGGACGTGTC
>JBIIGF010000227.1:0-4473 GCA_044236665.1 Aestuariivirga sp.
CGCGGGTGGCGGCGGTGAGGGGCGCTGTGGTGCGTTCCACCCACATCGCGACGAGCGCCTGCAGCAATTCATCGCGGTTTTCGAAGAACCAGTAGAAGCTGGTGCGCGACAGCTTGAGCCCTTCGGCCAGCGGCTGGATCTTCACCGCCTCGATGCCTTCGCGGATCAGGGCAGCATAGGCGGCCCCGAGCCACCCCTCGCGCGAGCCGCGCCATCCCGTTTCCTTTTCGGCCACCGTCTTCATGAGAAATTCCCTAGGCCCTTTAAGGGCTTCGCGCAAGAATGTTCAGGTGTGACCTTATACTTGACATCAGTGAACAGTTTGACTGAGATAGCGGTATCCGCACACCGAAGGACATGCCATGGCCGCCGCCTCCAAAGATCCGCTGCTGCAACCCTACACGCTGAAGCACCTGACGCTGCGCAACAGGATCATGACCACAAGCCATGAGCCGGCCTACCCCGAGGACGGCATGCCGAAGGACCGCTACCGCCTCTACCACCTGGAACGCGCCAAGGCGGGCGTTGCGCTGACGATGACAGCCGGCTCGGCCGCCGTCTCGAAAGACAGCCCCCCGGTGTTCAACAACATCCTCGCCTACAAGGACGAGGTGGTGACGTGGATGAAGCGGTTGACCGACGACTGCCATGAGGCAGGCGCTGCCGTGATGATCCAGTTGACGCATCTGGGCCGCCGCACCCGCTGGGACAAGGGCGACTGGCTGCCTGTCGTGGGCGCTGGCCCGGCGCGCGAGCCTTCGCACCGGGCCTTCCCGAAGGTGATCGAGGACTGGGACATCGCCCGCATCATCACGGATTACGCTGACGCCGCCGAGCGCATGAAGGACGCGGGCCTCGATGGCGTGGAGTTCGAGGTCTATGGCCACCTCATGGACCAGTTCATGAGCCCGCTCACCAACACGCTGTCCCATCCCTATGGCGGCAGTTTTGATAACCGCCTGCGCTTCACCATGGATGTGGTGGAAGCCTGCCGCAAGCGGGTGGGCGCCAGATTCCTGCTCGGCATCCGCTACACGGCCGATGAGGTGGAAAAGGGTGGCATCACGGCCGATGAAGGTGTCGAGATGGGCCGCCGCTTCAAGGCCTCCGGCATGGTGGATTTCATCAACATCATCCGCGGCCGCATCCACACCGATCCGGCCCTCACCGACGTGATCCCCGTGCAGGGCATGCGTTCGGCCCCGCATCTTGATTTCGCGGGCCGCATCCGCGCCGAGGTCGGCATGCCGACCTTCCATGCGGCGCGCATTCCCGATGTGGCGACAGCCCGCCACGCCATCGCGACCGGCCAGCTGGACATGGTGGGCATGACGCGCGCCCACATGGCGGACCCGCACATCGTACAGAAGATCATGGAAGGCCGGGAACAGGATATCCGCCCCTGCGTTGGCGCAACCTACTGCCTCGACCGCATCTATCAGGGCGGCATGGCGCTGTGCATCCACAACCCGGCGACGGGCCGCGAAGAAACGATGCCGCATACGATCACGCCTTCACCCGCAGGCCAGCGCAAGCGTGTTGTGGTGGTGGGCGCCGGGCCAGCAGGCCTGGAAGCTGCGCGCGTTGCAGCCGAGCGTGGCCACCACGTGACCGTGTTCGAGGCAGCACCCGAGCCCGGAGGCCAGGTGCGGCTCATCACGCGCACCAAACGGCGCGCCGAGATGATCGGCATCATCGACTGGCGCATGGCGCAATGCGCGGCACGCGATGTGGACTTCCGCTTCAACAGCTTTGCGGAACCCGCCGACATTCTGGCCGAGACGCCCGATGTGGTGATCATCGCCACCGGCGGCCTGCCGGAGAAGGATGTGCTGGAGAGCGGCAATGAGTTGACGGTTTCGGCCTGGGACATCCTGTCGGGTGATGTGAAACCCGCCGCCAATGTGCTGCTCTATGACGATGCGGGCGACCATACCGCGATGCAGGCCGCACAATTGCTCGCCGAGGCCGGATCGACGGTCGAGGTGATGACGCCGGACCGCAGCTTCGCACCGGAAGTGATGGCGATGAACCTCGTACCCTACATGCGCGAGATCCAGACAAAGCCTGTGACCTTCACCGTCACCTACCGCCTGCTCGCGGCGGAACGCGATGGCAACCGCCTCAAGGCCATCGTGGGATCGGATTATCTCGCAGGCCTCCGGCAGGAGCGGCAAGTAGACCAGATCGTGGTGAACCACGGCACACAGCCCCTCGCCGACATTTACTTTGACCTCAAGCCCCTTTCGGAGAATCTCGGTGCCGTTGATTACGATGCGCTGATCGCGGGCAGGCCGCAGACGATGAGCGGAGGGCCCAAGGGCTTCAGGCTGTTCCGTATCGGCGATGCGGTCGCCTCGCGCAACATCCACGCCGCAATCTATGATGCGTTGCGTCTGGCGAAGGACATCTGAGCTGGGAACAGCCTGCAAGGTAAGAACCAAGTTGTAGTCAACTTGGTGGGGTGCTATTGCTGCTAGATTGGGTCTGCTCTAGCCTGCGCCGCAAGGCGCCTTACGGGGGTTCACGATGGCGGAAGACAGACAGGACGGCGAGTACACCGTCCGTTACGAACCTCAGGAAAAGGCGCCGCATCTTCTGGCCGCCGCGATGGCGGGACAGACCGTCATCCTCATCCTGACCGGCATCATGCTGACGCCGCTGGTCATCGCCCGCGGTGCGGGACTCGATGCAGCAGATACGTCGTGGATGGTGTTCGCCGCACTCGTGGCAGCCGGCCTTTCCACGTGGCTGCAGCTGCTTGGCAAGGGGCCGATCGGCTCAGGCTATACGCTGTTCGTCGGCTCGAACGTCGCCTTCGTGGCGGTCGCGGTGACGGCCCTCCAGGGCGGCGGCATTGCCGAACTGGGCCTGCTCGGGGCGGTGGGCGCTCTCAGCACCTTTGCCTTCTCAAGATGGCTTCCGCTGCTCCGCCGCGTGCTGACACCCGCCGTGGGTGGCACCGTGCTGATGCTGATGGCGCTCAGCGTGGGCCCGGTGATCTGGAACATGCTGGCAAGGCCCGGCACCTCCGACCAGCTCTCGCATGAGCATGGTATCGTGTTCCTCGTCACGCTTGTGAGCATCACGCTGATCCTGATCTTCACCCGTGGCCTGCTGCGGCTGTGGGCGGCGCTCATCGGTGTTCTGGTCGGCAGTGCCGTTGCGGCGGTGTTCGGGCATCTCGACTTCTCAGGCGCGGCCGCAGCACCGTGGATCGGTCTTCCGGTGCGCGGCTGGCCCGGGCTTTCGGTGACACTCGATGCCACCTTCTGGAGCTTGCTTCCGGCCTTTGTGCTGATCAGCCTTGTGGCCTGCATGGAAACATATGCGGACGCGGTCTCGGTGCAGCGCATCTCGTTCCGCAAGCCACGGCCAATCGACTTCCGGTCGGTGCAGGGCGCAATCAATGCCGACGGCGTGGGAAGCATTGCCGCGGGCCTGCTCGGCACGGTTCCCAACACCGTGTTTTCAACCTCGATCGCGGTGGGCGAGATCACCGGCGTCGCCTCGCGCCGGGTGGGCGCGTGGGGCGGACTGTTCCTGCTGCTTCTTGCCTTTTCCCCCAAGATCGGCGCCACGGTGGCGGCGGTGCCGAGCCAGGTGGCTGGCGCCTATCTGCTGATCCTCGTGGTGCTGATCTTCGGGCACGGCGTTCGCCTGATCACAGAGGACGGCATGGGCTTCGAGATGGGGCTTGCTGTCTGCCTCAGCTTCTGGATCGGGTTTGGCGCACAGTCAGGCGGCCTGATGAACGGGCTTCTGCCGTCCTGGCTGCAGACGGTGTTTTCCAACGGCACCACCGTCGGCGGCATCACTGCCATCACCCTGATGATGGTGATCTTCGGGCGGCGGCGCATGCAGGACAGGCTGACAGTGCCGCTCGATCCACGCTCCATCCTGCTGCTCAGGAATCTGGTGAGCACCTTCAGCCGCCGGATGGGATGGGACCAGCTCGCCGAAAACCGCCTGATGCTGGCCATCGAGGAGGCCGTTTTGTTCTGCTACGGGGAAGCCGCCGGCCGGGAGGCGGAACAGCGCCGCCAGCTTCTGGTGAAACTGACCGATGTGAAGGGTGTCGTTGAAGTCGAAATGGTGACGGCACCCAACAAGCAGAATGCCGAGAAGATCATCGCCAGCCTGCCGGACACGGCCGTTGCGGACAGTGAAGAGAACCTGGGCTTGCGCCTCCTGTCACGAACCGTCAGCAACCTGAAGCACATGCAATACCGCCAGGGCGACTACCTGATGTTCCGGGTGGACAGCTCCGCCTGAGGCACGCCGGCTGCCTCAAAGAACGCTTGCGAGGCGGATGGTCTCACCCGTTTCGGCGGAACGGTAAACCGCCTCAACGAGTGCGAAGGTCTGGAGATTGTCACGGCCCGATGTCTGCGGCTCAAGCCCCTGGCGCAGGCAATCCACCCAGTGCTGCTGAATGAGGGCGACGCTCTCCTGGATATTGTGCCAGGGCTT
>JBIIGF010000228.1:0-4468 GCA_044236665.1 Aestuariivirga sp.
ATCCGGCGTGTTCACCACCGCGACAGTTCCACGGCAGTCCTGCACCCTGTGCTTCCCGCGGGCGAAGATAAAGCTCGAATAGAGATAGGCGTCGCAACCCGGCACGGCATAATGGGGTGTCCCGATGAGGTTGAGCCTGTTGCGGAACGCATGGGTGAAGGGATAGCCGCATGTCTGGCTGAACAGGAGATCGTCACGCGACCACGCGCCCATATAGTCCTCAGGCCGTGACAATGGCACGCTCACCCCCGCGTGGCGCGCAATGGCTGAAGCCCAGGCCTCGGTGGCAGGTCTCCATTCGGGATAGTCATACATCGGAAGCGTGAGGAGCATCAGCGTAAATAGGCAGCAAATCAGGCTGATGACAATAGCACCCTGGAACGCCGCGACCGTGCCAGCGCAACCGGGTGCCGTCAGGCCTTGAGCAAGGCGGCAAGCGTGCAGCGGTAAAGGTCCCTGGCGCGAGCCAGCGACAACTGGCTCCGATCAATACACAGCTCAAGCCACAGGCCATCAGCCAGCGATATCATGACCGTGGCCACCTCGTAACTGTCGACCGTGATGCGCTTGGTGCGCGCATAGGCAGAGATCAGGCGGGCAACGCGCTCACGGTAGAGCGCGTAGTTCCGGCGATGCTCATCCTGCAGCACCGGATTGATGGCAATCTCGCCCCACAGCGCCAGCCACACATTCAACTCATCAAGGCTCAGGGAGGACGCGGCGAAAATCAGGCTGACGAGATCATCAAGGCTGCGGGGCTGACTGCCGATACGGTCCAGATTGTCGAGCAACCGCCCATAGACTGCTGCATAGACTGCCGCGAGCAGGGCATCCTTGGAACCGAAGTGATGGGTGATGAGGCCGCGCGAGGTGCCCGACTCGCGGCAGATATTGTCCACCGTGAAGCCCTGCAGCCCATGCCGTGCGAGGCAGGTGATGCTGGCCTCGACAAGGCGCGCGCGCCGCGCCTCTGGCGCGATGCGTTCAAACTTCGGGGCAGCGGATGTCCGGGTCGTCATGGGTTCCGTGAAATGCCCTGCGCGTAGCCATCACAGGCCTTTTATGATACATCCGTACAATATGCTGCCTGCCGCCGTCAACACTGATATTTTGCTAGTAAATCCTTTGTTCTTGACCGCCCGGCGGGGCAATCATTACAATACGCATGTTCAATAATGGGAAGTGCCATGGCGCGTGACAGCCGCTACGACATCTTGTTCGAACCGGTGAAGATCGGTCCGGTAACGGCGCCCAACCGCTTCTACCAGACGCCCCATGCCACGGGGCTTGGCTGGCAGCGCCCGAAGGCAGGGGCGGCGCTGCGCGGCATGAAGGCCGAAGGCGGCTGGGGCGTGGTCTGCACGGAATACTGCTCCATTCATCCGTCATCGGATGATTCGCCCTATGGCTTCCTGACGCTATGGGACGAAGATGATGTCGCAGCACTTGCCGCGACGGCGGAGGCCATCCACGCGCATGGCAGCCTGGCGGGGATCGAACTCTGGCATGGTGGCTCGCATGCCTCCAACCGCATGTCTCGGCTTCCTGGCCTCGCACCTTCGGTAACGCCCGCCATGTATCACCTGCCGACCACGGCGCGCGCCATGGACCTTGCCGACATCAGGGCCTTCCGCGGCTGGCAGCGTGCGGCGGCCGTGCGCGCCAGGCGTGCCGGCTTCGACATCGTCTATGTCTATGCCGGCCATGACTACCTGCCCTTCCAGTTCCTGTCGCGGCGCCATAACCAGCGCGGCGACGCCTATGGCGGCAGCCTCGAAAACCGCGTGCGCCTGCTGCGCGAAATGATCGAGGACACAAAGGATGCGGTGGGCGATAGTTGCGCCGTTGCGGTGCGCCTCGCGGTTGATGAGTTGCACGGCCCCAGCGGCGTCACCTCGGATGGCGAAGGCCGCGAGATCATCGCCATGCTGGCCGAGCTTCCGGACCTGTGGGACGTGAATGTGGCGGGCTCGCTCGGCAATGACAGCAAGTCGGCGCGCTTCTCAGGCGAAGGCTACCAGGAGCCGCATGTGGCCTTCGTCAAGCAACTCACCAGCAAGCCCGTCGTCTCGGTGGGCCGGTTTACCTCACCGGATGTGATGGTGAGCCAGATCCGCCGCGGCATCCAGGATTTCATCGGTGCGGCGCGGCCCTCGATTGCCGATCCCTTCCTGCCGCGCAAGATCCAAGAGGGCCGCGAGGATGAAATCCGCGAGTGCATCGGCTGCAACATCTGCCGCGCCGCTAACAATGAGGGCGCGCATGCGCGCTGCACGCAGAACCCCACCATCGCCGAGGAGTGGCGGCGCGGCTGGCATCCGGAGCGCATCGCGGCCTTCCCGCGCCGGGAAAGCGCGCTCGTCATCGGCGCGGGCCCAGCAGGGCTCGAAGCCGCGCTGAGCCTCGGCCGCCGCGGTCTTGAGGTGACACTGGCCGAACGCGGAGCCACGCTTGGCGGACGGCTGATCCGTGAGAGCACCCTGCCCGGCCTTTCGACCTGGATCCGGGTGCGCGACTGGCGCCAGCACATGATCTCCAAGCTGCCGAACGTCAGTGTCTTTCCGGGTAGTGACATGACAGCCGGAGACATCGTGGAAACCGGCGCCAGCCATGTCGTGCTTGCCACTGGCGCTCGCTGGCGGCGCGATGGCGTCGGCGTCACGGGTGCGGAGCCGCTCGACCTGCCCCATGCGCTGACGCCTGATGATGTATTCGCCGCCGCCCCGGTTAAGGGGCCGGTGGTGATCTATGATGACGAGCACTACTTCATGGGCGGCGCGCTGGCGGAGAGGCTGGCCCGCGCGGGCCATGCCGTAACACTGGTGACGCCCCACGCCTCGGTTTCAAGCTGGACGGCGATGACCGATGAAATCGCCTTCCTGCATGCCCGCCTGCATGAAGCAGGCGTGACATGCCTGCCGTCCCTGCTTTTGCTGTCACAAGCCGAGGGCTGCTTGCGCCTGTCCTCTGTGGCCTCCGGGCGCGAAAGCGAGATCGCCTGCGGCACGCTGGTTCTCGTGACCGGCCGCCTGCCGAACGACCAACTCCATCGTGAACTCGCAGCGGCAGGCCATGACTTCTCCCTCCACCGCGTGGGCGACTGCCTGCAACCCTCCTCCATCGCGGATGCCGTCTATTCGGCACACCGCATGGCGCGGGAACTGGGTGGCGAACATCCGGAAGTGCTGCGGCGGGAGCGGCCGCCACTGCAGTGAACACCGGGTCTGCCATGCACAACAGCATGGCAGACCCGCGCACCGCCCTTCATCGCAGGCCATGCTTGCAAGGAACCGGAATTGCCGCAAAGATGACGATCTGCCGGAGCGTTGTCGATCCGGCAGGCTTCGGCGCCTGTCGCGGAGGCTTTGGAAACCGGGGAGCGGCGCGATGGACATTGTCATTCTTTTTCTTCTCGTGCTGACGGGCGGACTCATGCTGCTTGACGCGCCGCGCCGCGTCATTCTTGGCTCATGGTTTGCCGCCGCGCTGCTGATCGCCGCCCTGTTCAAGCATCATGTCACCTCCGCTCTCAACCTGAGCTTCTGATGAACATATCCCTGTCACGCCCGGTTTACTGGTTCCTGCATCTCTGGATCCTTGCCTATTGCGGCGTGCTGCTCGGCGCATTCGTGGTGCAGTTCTGGGAGGGCGAACTGCCATGCCCGCTGTGCATGCTGCAGCGCTATGGCATGCTGCTGTCCACGCTCGGCCCGTTCTGGATCATCCTGCAGGCGAACCGCGGGCGACTCACCGCCCAGAGCTATCAGCAGGGCCTGGGTCTCGCGGCGCTGGGCGCCTTGCTTGGCGCCGTGGTGTCGACCCGCCAGATCCTCCTCCACATCATGCCGGACGACCCCGGCTATGGCTCCACCATGATGCTCATGCATCTTTACTCATGGGCACTGGTCACGTTCTTCATCAGCCTGATCGCCGTGGCGGGCCTCAGCATTCTGGCGCCCGTGACCATGTCCGAGCGAAAGGCCCCGCCCGGTCCAACCCCGCTGATCTTGAGGCTGACGATCGGCCTGTTCTTCCTGACGATCGCGGCCAACGCCGTGATGATCGTGTTCCTCGAGGGCTTTTCCTGGGTCCTGCCAGACGATCCCGCAAATTATCGCCTCATCGACCAGATCCGCGGTGGTTGACGGACCGGCCAAGCCGCATCATCCTGCCGCGCGCCCACGACTAATAGATAACGGAATTGATATGCAGAAACTTATCCGCCCGACCGCCGCGCTGGCGCTTCTGGCAATGCTCGCAACGCCCGTACTTGCCGGGTCCACCATCACGGTCACGCATGGCAAGACGCCTGATCCAACTTACATCGATCTTGGCCCCGCGGGGGATTCCGCCGGTGATCAGCGCATCTGGGAATTTGGCGGCGCCACGGCGGAAGGCGAACCCGTTCTCATGGACTGGGTGATGACCACGACCGGCCAGCCACAGGCGGCAACGGGGGTAGAGCACC
>JBIIGF010000229.1:0-4467 GCA_044236665.1 Aestuariivirga sp.
CGCGGGACGCCTCGTCAAGGAGAAGAACACGGCACTCTATATGCGGGTGATGAACCAGCTCTCCAGCCGCAACCCGAAGATCCGCCCACTGATGATTGGTGACGGGCCAGAGATGGCACCCCTCAGGGCGGGCCTGCGGAATGGCGTGTTTGCCGGCTTCCTGCATGGGGAAGATCTGGCGCGGGCCTATGCCTCCTCCGATGTCTTCTTCTTTCCCAGTGAAAGCGAAACCTTCGGCAACGTGACGCTGGAAGCCATGGCGAGCGGCCTTCCGGCGGTCAATGCCGTGTCGAGCGGCAGCAATTCACTGGTGATGGAGGGTGTCACCGGATATCTCGTCAGCGCGCGTGAGGAAACCATCATGGTGGATCGGATCGCGGCGCTGGCACAGGATGCGGAGCTACGCGCACGCATGGGCGGGGCGGCGCGCGCGCGTGCACTGGACTATAGCTGGGATCACATCATGTCCGGCCTGCTTGACAGCTACCGGCGGGTGTTGCGCGAAGCCCGTGACTGAGCCCCTGCCCCGCATCTGGATCCTGTCGCGCGGCCGCAAGGGCGACCTCGACCAGATGCTTCAACTGGCGAGGGCCGTGGGCTGGCCCCATGAGGTGAAGCAACTTCACTTTGCAGGGCCCGAGATACCGCTGCTCTCGCGCCTGCTCCTGAAGAATGGCGCGGACGTGCTGAGCCCGCCCTGGCCTGACCTCGTGCTCTGCGCCGAGGCATCGCCCAGCGTCATCGCGCGGCAGATCCGGCACCTGTCCGGCGGCAGGACGCGCGCTGTCTGCATCGGAAGGCCCGCCGGCGCGGCCACAGGCTTCGACCTTGTGATCACCACGGCCCAATACCGCATTCCGCCCGCACCGAATGTGGTAGAGTTGTCCATGCCGCTGGCGGCAGAAGCGGAAGCCTCGCCTGCCAGCCCGCCCTCCGACGGGCCGATTGCAGTGATTGTCGGCGGCCCTGCCTTTCCCGACAGGCTTGATGCTGCGGCGGCCACGGCGCTGGCAGCGGATGCGCTGGCCTATGCGGCAGGGCGCGGCGCCGTCCTCGCGTTTCACACCAGCCCCCGCACACCGCCGCAGGTGACCGCCGCGCTGGCCCGCGCCATTCTGCCGCCACACGGGCTTCAGGTGTTCGGAGAGGGGCCGAACCGCTATCGCAGCCTGCTGGCCGAGGCATCTGAAATCGTGGTGACGAGCGATTCCGTCTCGATGGTGTCGGATGCGCTGGCGGCCTGCAAGCCAGTATCGATCTATCCCCTGCCTCGCCGGGAGACCATCAAACTGCGTGTGGGCGAATGGCTGCACCGCCTGGCCTTCGGGCCGCCGGGGACGGGCCTCGGGGCCGCTCGCTGGCTGTTTGACTCAGGCCTCATCGAAGCGGCTGCCGACCGGCGGCGGCTGTTTGCCAGATTGGTCCATGAAAGGCGCGCGGTCTGGTTCGGTGATCCGCCCGTTCCGCCGCAACCGCAAGCCGCCGACAGGGACCTGGCCCTGGCCGTGGATAGCCTGCGCGGACTGATGGCGCGTGCGGCCTGGGTGCCGGGTCGCAACACCAATCAAGTTTAGACAACTTCCTACCCGTCAGGCATTCATGGCGGAAGAAACCTCAACCCAACTGTGCACCGCGGCAGAACCATGTTCCGCCTTCGTTCAGCAATACTGCAAACGTTTGCAGTTTTTGCTGTGCGATTGCAGCGGATCCCAGAATGGCGTTTTCCCGTTAAAGCATTGTTATAAAAAAGATTTACGTCAGTAAAAATTGAAATTCTGGCATTGAGTCGAACTGCAAAGCATTTCACATCTTTCATCAGATTCATGATCCGTTCCAGAGTGCTGCGCTTGCTCAGAGCAAGGGGCTGAGCAGTCGCAGAGCGGATTCCCGCAGGCGCTCCACCAGCGGCCGTTTCGGCCACGGAACG
Organism: Aestuariivirga sp.; assembly: GCA_044236665.1. GTDB lineage: Bacteria > Pseudomonadota > Alphaproteobacteria > Rhizobiales > Aestuariivirgaceae > Aestuariivirga. Next base: position 1,928 of record JBIIGF010000229.1, read on the forward strand.
AGCCTGACCTCGTCCGAACCATCGATATAGACTTCCTGCAACCGCCGCAGTTCGGCGATGAAGCTACCGCCATAAACCAGCAGGGAAACCTCGTAGTTGAGCCACAGGCTGCGCATGTCGAAATTGGCGGTGCCGAACAGCGCCACCGCGCCGTCAATGGTGATCGACTTGGTGTGGAGCAGGCCATTCCGGAACTCCCGGATCTCGCCGCCCATCTCGATGACCTCGTCAAAGAATGACCGGCTGGCGTAGCGGACCATGATCGAATCGATCCGTTTCGGCAGCACGACCACCACCTTCACGCCGCGCGCCGCCGCGCCGCGCAGCGCCGTCACCAACTGGTCCTCAGGAACAAAATAGGGAGTGGTGATGATGACCTCGCGGTCGGCTGCATTGATGAGTGCCAGCATCACCTGCAGCAGGCCCTCGCCCGACTCACCCGGGCCCGAGGCGAGCACCTGCACCGGCACATCGCCCTTTGGCTCCGCAACGGTGAGGCCTGTGTCCTGGACCACCGTGTCCAGGTTCTCACCGGTTTCGGCAATCCAGTCACCGATCATCACGGCAGCAAGGAGACCCGCCACCGGGCCCTCGATCCGCGTCATCGCGTCGACCCACTCGCCGACCCCGGCATCCTGCTTGAAATAGCGCGGGTCCACCATGTTCATGCTGCCCGTCCAGGCGACAGCACCATCGATGACCACGATCTTGCGGTGCAGGCGCAGATCGGTTCTTCCGGCCAGCCCACGCAGCAGGCCCACAGGCAAGGCCTCACGCAACTTGACGCCGGCCGCACGCAACTGGGCTGGCTCGGCACTCTGCCACCACGCTCCCGCACCTAAGGCGTCGATCAGTACGAGGCATTCCACTCCGCGGCCCGCAGCACCGATCAGCGCATCGCGCACCTCCGCCGTCAGCCCGCCATCGTTCCAGATGTAGAACTCCATCAGCACGCTGTGCTGGGCCGTGTGGATATCAGCCGCGATGCGGCTCAGCATGTCCAGCGTATCGGACGCCAGAACAAGGCGGTTGCCGGCAATCGGCGGCACGCCGAAGAAGCTGCGCCCGGCCTTCTGAAGGGCCCTGCTGTCATGGCTCTGTGCGGCATCATCGGGCACGCGGTGCCGCTCGACATGGGGCGCGGCAAGCCGCCGGAAATCGGCGCGCATCTTCACCAGCCTGTCAGCGCGGCTCCTCGGAATGCGGCGCTCGCCGATCAGGAAATACAGGATGGCGCCCAGATAGGGCAGGGCCAGTGCCAACATCAGCCAGGCCAGCGCCACGCCGCGCGCGGGCCGGCGCAACAACACGCGCAGGATGACACCGGCCATCAGCGCGCCGTGCAGGATGATCAGCAGCATCGACGTCATGCCATCCAAACTAGAGGCAAAGCCGCCGTTCGGGCAAGCGGAGCGCACCATCACCCACCGTCACCGGCAAAAGGAAAACCCGCCAAGCCAGGCTTGACGGGTTTTTTTGGTTGCGGGAGCCAGATTTGAACTGACGACCTTCAGGTTATGAGCCTGACGAGCTACCGGGCTGCTCCATCCCGCGTCATCAACGCGAGTGGTATGTAGCAACACCGGATGGGTTTGTGAACCCCTTGTTTGAATTTCTTTTCGCATCATCACCCACTCTTGGAGAACAGCTCGGATGCACAACCGGGTTTCGCGGCCGAACCATGCACGAACGGGTGGTTCCACTCGAACATCGCGCGCGCTAGTCTCTCCGATATGTTCAAAATGCGATCTTCGTTTTCACCGCGCATGGCCGTCACAACCGTGTTTTTCGCCTTCGGAGCGGCAATCGGGGCGATGGCGGGTTCGATGCCCTCTGTCATGCGCAGTGCAGGCCTGTCATCCGAGGTTCTGGGATTTGGGCTCACCGTCTCAACCATCACCACGGTTGCAGCGATGTCGCTGGGCGGCAGGATCGCGCGCTACGCGTCGAACCGGGCCGTGCTTCTCGCCGTGCTGCCAGTCTTTGCCATGAGCCTGCTTGCTTATCTGGTGGCACAGTCACCGGTGTGGTTCTTTCTCGCGGTGCTGCCCATGGGTTTCTGCTTCGGCCTCACCGACCTGTTCATGAATGCCGAGGCGGTTGCCATCGAGCATGATATGCGGCGCCCGGTGTTCATGACCTTTCATGGGGCTGTCTCGGCCGGCGTAGCGGTCATCTCGGTTCTGGCAAGCTACCTCTCGACGATGCTTGGCACCTGGGCAACGGGCGGTGTGGCAGTGCTGCTCTTCGCAGTGGCCTGGGGCCTGGTGCAGAGCACAGTCGCGTCACGGCCTCTGGCTCAGGGCAAGGCGGCTCGCCTTGTAACCCTGCCGAACAAGCTGCCGCTTACCCTGCTGGGTATTGCCGCCGGTCTCATCATCGCAGCGGAAACAACCGCACTTCTGTGGTCGGCTAAGCTGCTCGATGAGCAGGCCCCGTCACTTGCGGCCATTGCCGGGCTCGGCGCCGCTTTCTTCGGGCTGTGCAACGCCGCCATGCGCCTGCCCGGCGATGCACTGCGCAGTCAACTGGGCGATATG
>JBIIGF010000230.1:0-4462 GCA_044236665.1 Aestuariivirga sp.
CAAGGTGCTCTCCCTCTATCCCGACCTCGATCAGGACCGGATCGTGCATGAAACCGTGCGCCGCGTGATATCCGGCATGGTGTTCGATGTTATCAGCCACACACGGCAGCGGGCGGAGGCCTTCAAGCTGCGCTCCGTTTCTGATGTGCGTGCACTGGATGAGGAACTCGTCTGCTTCAGCCCGCAGATGGCGGAAAACAACCGCGTGCTCCAGTCGTTTCTTAATGGCAAGATGTACCGCCATGAAAAGGTTGAGGAAATCATGGCGCGCGCGCGCCGGGTGATTGCCGATCTGTTCACGGCCTACATGGCCGATCCGAAGCAGTTGCCGGCCGCCTGGCAGGAAGCCGTGGCAATCGACGATCCGTCGCGCCAGGCTCGGCAGGTCTGCGATTTCATCGCCGGCATGACAGACCGTTACGCGCTTGAGCAGCATAAACGCCTGTTTGACCTCGATCCGCTTTTCCGCTAGGGGCGGGGAGGGCGTTAATTCAACAGTTTGTTTGTACACATGAACCTGTTTGCTGAGTTTCTGCAGGTGATCCGCGAGGCCGTAACGGCCGCCGCGGCAGAGCAGGGCTTGACCAATTCTCTGGACCTTTCACGCGTCACCGCGGAACCGCCGCGTGAGGCCGCGCACGGCGACGTTTCGACCAATGCCGCGATGGTGCTGAACAAGGCCTTCGGCAAGCCGCCGCGCGCCCTGGCGGAGGTGATTTCTGCTCGGCTCAACACCCATCCGGACGTTGCATCGGTTGAGATTGCCGGTCCCGGCTTCATCAATCTCCGGCTGAAACCCGCCGTGTGGCTGCGGGTGCTCCATGCGGTCCTCGCCGAGGGTGATGGCTATGGCCGGTCGCGGCTGGGCGGGGGCAAGAAGGCCAATGTCGAATATGTCTCGGCCAATCCAACCGGGCCGCTGCATGTGGGCCACGTGCGCGGTGCGGTGTTCGGCGACGCGCTGGCCCAGTTGCTGATCGAAACCGGCTTCGAGGTCACCCGCGAGTATTATATCAACGATGCGGGCGCACAGGTCGATGTGCTGGCGCGGTCGGCCTATCTCCGTTATCTCGAAGCACTGGGCGAGCCGATTGGCGAAATCCCGCCGGGCCTCTATCCCGGCGATTACCTGAAGCCGGTGGGTGAGGCCCTGGCCCGCGAACATGGCCACGGCCTGAAGCAGAAGCCCGAGGCCGACTGGCTGCCCATCGTGCGTGCCAAGGCCATGGAGATGATGATGGCGCTGATCCGCGAGGATCTGGCCGCCCTCAACATCCGGCAGGAAGTCTTCTTCTCCGAAAAATCGCTGCATGACTCGGGCGCAGTGGCCGAGACGATCGCCGATTTGCGCGCCAGGGGCCATGTCTATCAGGGCACGCTTCCGCCACCCAAGGGCGAGGTGCCGGAAGACTGGGAGGACCGCGAGCAGACACTGTTCCGCGCCACCGACTTCGGTGATGATATCGACAGGCCGCTGCTCAAGTCGGACGGTTCCTATACTTACTTTGCGTCCGATGTCGCCTACAGCCGCAGCAAGATCTCACGCGGTTACAAGGAACTGATCTATATCCTTGGCGCCGATCACGGCGGCTATGTGAAGCGTCTGGAAGCCGTTGCGGCGGCGCTGGCCGGCAAGGGCAATGTCGATGTGATCGTCAGGCTTTGCCAGTTGGTGAAGCTCTACCGCGCCGGTGAACCTGTGCGCATGTCCAAGCGGGCCGGTGAATTCGTGACGTTGCGCGATGTAGTGGATGAAGTGGGCCCGGATGTGGTGCGCTTCATGATGTTGTTCCGCAAGAATGAAGCGCCGCTCGATTTCGATTTCGCCAAGGTCACCGAACAGTCGAAGGACAATCCGGTTTTCTACGTCCAGTATGCCCATGCCCGCACGTGCTCGGTGTTGCGCAACGGGGCGGAAGAAGGGCTCATGCCCGCCACCACACCCGACTTCAGCCTGCTGACCGATGAGGCCGAGCAGGGCATCATCCGCCGTATCGCAGAGTTTCCTCGGCTGCTCGAGTCCGCTGCCGCTGCCCATGAGCCTCACAGGATCGCTTTCTATCTATATGATCTAGCTGGTGATTTTCATGCGCTCTGGAACAAGGGCAAAGACTCGCCGCAATTGAGATTTATTTTACAAGAAGATGTGAATCTCACCACAACACGTCTCGCATTCTTGCGAGCGATTAGATATGTTTTGGCAAACGGCCTTCGGATCCTCGGGGTTAGACCCGCCGAAGAGATGTAGAGGCGATACGGTCAATGGATCAAGATCCCAGCAACGGCTCCGGGCCGGACAAGCGCAACTGGCGCGAACGGCTCGGCATCGGGCCGACAGAAATGCCGAAGCTCTCGGATGAGTTCCGGGAGGAGGCCACGCCTGCCGCTGGTGACGCGGGTGCCGCGCGCGCGCCGCAACCGGTCGCCAAGCCCGCGCCGATGGCGCCCCGCCGTCCGCAGCCGGCCGCTGCTTCTCCGGCCGCCGCTGCACCCCGCGCAACGCCCAAGCTTGCAGACAACGCGATGCAGGACGCGCTGGCCGAGAAACTCCGCGCGCAGCGCGCCGCCGCTGAAAAGCTTGCCGAACAGCGCGTACAGGCCGCCCGCAACCGGGCGGAGGGCAAGGCCCCGGCTATGCCGGAAGCCCCGGCACCCATCGCCGCCCGGCCATTGCTGCCGCCTGCCGCCGCGCCGCGGTCACCTGCCGCTCCGGTCAGGTCTGCGCCCATCGCGCCGCGTGCGCCCGGCGCGGTTCCTCCGGCGCCTGCCGGCCGCCCCAAATTCAGTTTCGCGGATGAACCTCCCGCCCGCTATCCGGGCGAAACGCCGCCTGTTCGGTCAGGCCTTGGGGCTGGTGCGCCGCTGGCGCCGCCGCGTCCCGCCCTTGGCGGTGAGCGCGGCCAACCGCCGTTCCTGCGCCCCTCGGCGGCAGGAAGCGGGACGCCGATGCGTCCGCAGCCCTCGTCCTATCGGCCGCCGGATCCCGGTGCCGGCTATGGCACTGCGCCTGGCCGCCTGCAGCCACCCGCCGCGCCGCGCGCCGGGTTGGGCGGCGATGTACCGGCCTATCCGGGTGCGCGGGTTCCTACCCGCCGCGCTCCGCCGCCGCCGCCGCCCGTTGCCTTCGATCCCTACGCCCGCCAGCCGGAAGGCCGTGATTATTCCGAACCTGATTATCCCGATGAGGGCCGTCAGCCGCCGCGCCTCGGCCGACCGGTACCCGCCACGCGGAGCCGCGCTCCGCAGGACAGCGGCTATGACGATGTCTTCGAGGATGAAGCCCAACCGCGCCAGCGCGCCAGTGCGCGGGACTATCAGGCAGCCTACCGTGATGATGCACCCGCCTTCGGCGACGAGCGCCGCCGTTCGAGCGGCCCGTGGCTTCTGTTGCTGGCCCTTCTGGGTGCAGCGCTGGCCACCGGCGCAGTGGTGTGGTTCTACAGTGGCGGCATGAAGAATTTCGCCAATATCGGCAGTAGCGCGGACTCGGTTCCAGCCGTGCCGTCTCCCACCGAGCCCGCAAAGGTTGCGCCTGAGGGTACCGCCGATACCGGTGGCGAAGCTCCCGCAGCCCGCAAGAAGCAGATTTATGACCGTATCGTCGGTGAGCAGGAAGTGACCGAGGGGGCGCAGGTGCAGTCCACCGAGGAAACACCCATTCCGCCGGCCGATGCGCAACCGGCGGATCAGGTTCCGAAGATTGAACCGGCAACCGGAGCTACCCCGATCCCTGCGCCGGATGCGGCCACGCAGGGCGCTGCGGGTCAGGGCCTGCCCGACGTCGAGGAGCCGCCGCCGCTTCCGGTACCGCCTCCGGCCAGCGGGCAGGAGGGCAATCTGTTGCAGAAGCCGCTCAATCAGGTGGCGGCTGCGGCGGAGCAGGCGGTGCAGGGGGCGGCCGCGCCGCCTCCACCATTGCCGAACGTCCAGCAAACTTCGTCGAGTGCCACCTCTGCCCCGCCGCCCCCGGAAAAAGCCACCGACGGGGCGGCTCTTGTTTCTGGGGCTGCGTCTGCGGCTGATACAGCCGCCGCTGAGGCTGCCGCTGCGGAAAAGGCGGCTGAGGAGAAAGCTGCCGCTGAAAAGGCTGCTGAGGAGAAAGCTGCTGCAGAAAAGGCGGCCGCTCTCAAGGCTGCAGAAAAAAAGAAGGCGGCGGAGGCCGCAGCCAAGAAAAAGGCAGCAGCGGCCAAGAAAAACACGGTTGATTTCGATAATCTCGGTTCGCAGCCGGTGGTGCTTGTACCACCCGCCAAGCCGGCGGCGGCCCAGCCCGAACCGGTTCCGACTGCGCCTGCGGGCCAGGTGGCGGGGGCTGCACCCGCACCGACAAAGAAGAAGACGATCTTTGATTTGTTCGGCGGCGACGGTGGCACCGGCGGTGGCACGGCCAGCGCTCCGCCAGCTGAAACCCAGGTGGCGGCGGCGCAGCAGCAGACCAGGCAGGCCACCGTTCCGCCCACCA
>JBIIGF010000231.1:0-4459 GCA_044236665.1 Aestuariivirga sp.
AAGTCGATGGGCGTTGCCCCCTTGGGCAGGGCAATGAGCTTGCCCTTGGGCGTGAAGCAGAACACCTGGTCGTGAAACAGCTCGAGCTTGGTGTGCTCGAGGAACTCGCGCGGGGATTCGCCCTCCTGCAGCATCTCCACCAAGTGGCGGAGCCAGCGATAGGCGTTGGATTCGGCGGCGGGCGCGCGGAAGCCATCAAGCGCCTCCTTGGCATCCGGCGCATCCTTGTAGATCGCATGGGCGGCAACGCCACGCTCGGCGATTTCATGCATCAGCCGGGTGCGGATCTGCATTTCGACGCGCATGTGATGGGGGCCGATGACCGTCGTGTGGATCGAGCGGTAGTCATTCTGCTTGGGCGTCGAGATGTAATCCTTGAAGCGGCCGGGAACGGCGCGATAGGTGCGATGGATGATGCCCAGCGCCCGGTAGCACTGGTCCACCGTGCCGACGATCACCCGGAAGCCAAAGATGTCCGACAACTGGCCGAGCGACAGAAGCTTGCGTTCCATCTTTCGGAAGATCGAATAGGGCCGCTTCTCGCGCCCCGACACCTCCGCCTTGATGCCGTTTTCGACCAGCTTCTGCATCAGCTCCTGTTCGATGGACTTCAGGATGCCGCCGCTTTCGGCATGAAGCTTCGCCAGCCGGTCGAGGATGATCTTGTAGGCCTCCGGGTTCAGCACCTTGAAGGCAATGTCCTCCAGCTCGTCGCGCACTGCCTGCATGCCCATGCGGCCAGCCAGCGGCGCGTAGATGTCCATCGTTTCCTGCGCGATGCGCACCCGCTTGTCGGGCCGCACATGTTCGAGCGTGCGCATGTTGTGCAGCCGGTCAGCAAGTTTCACCAGCAGCACACGTACATCGCGCGACATGGCGAGCAGCAGCTTGCGCAGGTTCTCCGCCTGCGCGGCTTCCTTGGTCACGAGGTCGAGCTTGGCGATCTTGGTGAGGCCATCGACCAGTGCGGCGATTTCGGGGCCGAACTTCTCCTCGATCTCCTGATGCGTCGCCTCGGTATCCTCCACCGTGTCATGCAGCAGGGCGGCAGCGATGGTGGCCGAGTCGAGCTTCATCTCGGTGAGGATGGCGGCCACCTCAAGCGGGTGGTTGAAATAGGCCTCACCCGAAGCACGCGTCTGGTTGCCATGCGCCTTCATGGCATAGACGTAAGCACGGTTGAGCAGGTCCTCATCCGCGTCGGGGTCATATTTGGTGACCCGCTCGACCAGTTCATATTGGCGCATCATGGGCGTGATCTTAGGACAAAAAAGGCCGGACTCCAGAGGGGTCCGGCCTTGGAAAGCAAAAAAGCGGAGGCTCAGTAGCCGTTGCGCTGGCTGCCGGGGCTTTCAGCGGGCGGCATGCCTTCGAGGCCGCGCAGCAGGTCTTCCTCGGTCATCTGCTCCATCTCGGCAACTTCCTCGTCGCCCTGGGCGTCATTGACCATGACCATGTCGCCGGACTGCTGGATGAGCGGCACCTCGGTGGCCTCCGGCTCGTCCACTTCCACATGCTTCTGCATGGAGTGGATGTATTCCTCGCGAAGATCCTCCGGAACCACCGTTTCGTCGGCGATCTCGCGCAGCGCAACGACGGGGTTCTTGTCATTGTCCCGCTCGACCGTGATCGGCGCACCCTGCGAAATGGTGCGGGCCCGGTAGGCAGCGAGGAGAACCAGCTCGAAGCGGTTCGGGAGCTTGTCGATGCAGTCTTCAACGGTGACGCGCGCCATGGGGCTCGTGCACTCCTTGTGAATTGAACGGAATTGCGGGCTCTTAGGCCGGATTTACGGCCAAATCAAGCCCGGGGTTGGGATATACGCCCACCCTCACCGAACCAGCCAGAGGGCAGCCAGCCCGAGGAAGGCGAAGAAGCCCACAACATCCGTCACGGTGGTGACGAAGGTACCGGACGCAATCGCGGGGTCGATGTCGAAATGATCCAGCGCCAGCGGAACCAGAATGCCGGCCAGCGCCGCCGCCAGGAGATTGATGACGAGTGCCGCCCCGATGATCAGCCCCAACGCGCCGGAACCGAACCATATCCAGGCGAAAACCCCCATGATCAGCGCAAAAAGCAGGCCGTTTATCAACCCGACCGCGCATTCGCGCAGGGTGATGCGCAATGCATTGACAGGGCCGAGGCTGCGGGTCGCCAGCGCCCGCACCGCCACCGTCATGGTCTGGGTTCCGGCATTGCCGCCCATCGAAGCCACGATCGGCATCAGGATGGCCAATGCCACCATCTGCTCCAGCGTCGCATCGAACAGCGAGATCACCCATGAGGCCAAAACCGCCGTCAGCAGGTTGACGAACAGCCACCAGAAGCGCGAACGGGTTGTGGCAAGCACCGTGTTGCTGAGCGCCTCCTCGGCACCCACGCCGCCAAGGTGCAGAACCTGCTCGCCTGCCTCCTCCTGAATGACGTCCACGATGTCATCCGCCATCAGCGTGCCGACCAGGCGGCCGCTTTCATCCGTCACGGCGGCCGAAACGAGATTGTACTTGTCGAAGCGCCAGGCCACGTCATCCTGCTGGTCGCTCACCCGGAACACCGTCTGCTCATCATCCATGATGGCGTCGATCCGGCGGTCCTCGGCGGCCCGCATGAGACGCGACACCGGAACCGTGCCGACGAGATGCCGGGAAGGGTCCACCACATAGACCTCGATGAACTGCTCCGGCAGGTGGCGGTCCTTGCGGATGAACGCGCTCGCCTGCCCGACGGTCCAGTCAGCCGGAACCGCCACGAACTCGGTCTTCATCAGGCGGCCGGCGGTATATTCGGGATAATCGAGGCCGCGCGTCAGGGCGGCGCGGTCTTCCTTCGGAACCTTCGCCAGGATCTCGCGCTGGTCGTCGCTTTCCAGATCCTCGATCAGGTAGAGCGCGTCATCGGTGTCCAGCTTCTTGATGGCGGAGGCGATGACATCGTTCGGCAGCGCCTCCATCAACTCGTCGCGCACGCCCGCGTCGAGTTCAGCGAGCGACTCCGCATCGAAACTCCGGCCAAGTGCGGTGATAAGGCGAACCCGGTCGCCCTGCGGCAGGGCTTCGATCACATCCGCGAGGTCAGCAGCGTGCAGGTCGCGCGTCAGCGCGCGCACGGGCTTGGCTTCGCCCGCGTTCAGCGCCTCGGCCACCCGCGCGATGAAGGCGGGCTCGATCACGCCCCAGTCGTCATGAAGTCTGCCGGTTTCACTGTCGCTCATGGAGCGACTCTCAAGACCATTCCACCTGAGGGTGCAAGCCGAAAACGAAAGAGCCGGCGGAAGAGCCTTCATGAGAATGAGCAAGGGCCGCGTCCCCGGAGACGGACGCGGCCCTGCTGGGCCGGATTGTGACATCCGGCCGCCTCTTCCAGCGGCGGCACCCAGTACATCCGTGGTGTGCCGTTCCGCCCGAAGCGGTGTAACCCATGTCAGGCTGTGCGAAGCTGATCAGCCGAAGCCTTGCCGCTGCGCCGGTCTGTGATGATCTCGTAGGAGATCTTCTGGCCATCCCTCAGGCTCGGGAGACCCGCCCGCTCGACAGCACTGATGTGGACAAAAACATCGGGGCCGCCGGACGCAGGCTGAATGAACCCATAGCCCTTCTGGGCGTTGAACCACTTCACGGTTCCTGTCTGCACGTGACTTCCTTTCGGGACCGCCTGAGCGGCGTGCCCAACGCACAGCGCCCCTCATGATTGCCGGTGATGGTGCTGGGACTTGGGACCACTTGCAGTGCAGGGCGCGAACATGGCTGAGCCGTGAAGCTGTTGACATCCATGTGGGCACGCCCTCCCAGTTTTGCAAGCTGTGCGGGGGCTGAACGCAGCGATGTTGCAAAGGTTCCACGCCACGCCGATCGGGAACCAGCGGCCACCCCGCAGCGTTGCGCGCTCGAACGGAAACCGGGGCCAGACTGATGCCCGGAAAGGAGCGCCACCGCCCATGACCCTCATGCTCCGGCAGGAGAACCGCCCGCTGAACGGATCAACTCCGAAACCCACACGCCGGGCGTCAGCCTGCCCGGACATCGCCTATCAGTCCGATGCTGCCCATTACATCGCCGCGATGATCACCGGGTTGCGGCAGATTTCGGGCAAGGCAGGGTTCGACAAACTCGTCGCCGCACTCGATGCCGCCTATTACGAGGCCTATGCCCTGGTGGAGCCCAAGCAGGGTGCGGATGAAAAAACACCTCCACCGCCGGAACCATCGCAATCATGAGCCCGTTGGGGTCGGCTTGTCTCTCTCGAGGTCAAGTTCGGGTGTTCCGGCCACTCTTGTGGATTGCCCCCCGGCGGGGGTGGCCGGGCGCTCCGAAACACAGGCATGAAGCCCGCCCACAGCACCCAGTAGCGCAAACGAGCATGAGGGTGTAGAGACGCCGCCGCAGGCGGGCGTGGCGGAACGGTAGACGCAGCGGACTTAAAATCCGCTTTCCGTAAGGAAGTGCGGGTTCGATTCCCG
>JBIIGF010000232.1:0-4407 GCA_044236665.1 Aestuariivirga sp.
GCTGTGACTCGAACGGATAGACCAACAGCCGTGAATGCCCATCCAGATGCCGGTGCGTGACGTTCCCTCCGTGCTCGAAGCCGGCGGAGATCATGGCGAAGTTGAACGTGGTCATGATGGAGTGGTCCTTGATGTGGTGGTATTCGGATTGGGTTCGGGAGGGATCGCATCCCTGATCGCCGGGTCATCCGTGCCTGACGGAATGTTGATACGCTCACGTTCGACCAGCATCGGCCCTCTTCTGACTTGGGCGTGAATGGCCGTCACATATTCCCCGAGCATGCCGATGAACATCAGCTGTACGCCCGAGAAGAAGAACAGAGCCACGATCACGGTCATCGTGCCGCGGGGCGCAAGCCCCGGTTCGATCAGTCCCAGCAGGGCCGATAGCAGCGCATACAGCATTGCAAGCGCTGCGATGATGAACCCGGAGAAACTCGCGAGGCGCAACGGAACCGACGTGAAGGAAAAGATACCGTTCAGGGCCTGATCGACGAGGTGGAAGAGGTTGTTCTTGGATATGCCCCGTTTCCTGGCGCGCCATGTATAGGGCAGGATGACGCGCCGGAATCCGACCGATGCGATGATGCCGCGGATGTAAGGGTACTGGTCCTCATGCACCACGACCGCTTGCCAGACCTTGCGGTCGATAAGTTGAAATTCGCCGACGTTCTCCGGGATGCTGAATTCGGAGATGGTGTTGACGATCCGGTAGAAAAGGCGGCGGCTGGCCCATAACGGCCATGTCTCCTGCCGGTTGGCGCGTTCACCCGCAACGACCTCGTACCCACTCTCCCATAACCTTACCATCTCCGGGATGATGTCCGGCGGATCCTGCATGTCAGCTGGAAGAAATACGAGGACTGCATCTCCCGTCGCATAGCGGAGCGCATTGAAGTTGGAGCGGAAGAAGCCGAAGTTGCGGGCGTTGATGATGACCTTTACGGCCGGGTTGCCGGCCGCAAGTTCCCGGAGGATCGAAGGTGTCGAGTCACTTGATGCATTGTCTGCGAAGATGTGCTCGCGCTCATAGTTGCTGAGCGGGCCACCCGGCGCGAAGAGCGCCGCGACAGTGTCGTGGCAGGCGCGTACATTGTCCTCTTCATTGAGCACCGGGGTGATGATCGAGATCCGCTTCATGATTGACCGTCCGTCTGATGCGCCGGGCCCGGCCCTGCATAGACCCAGAACCTCATGCCGATGTAACTCATGGCGGCGAGTGCAGGCAGGCAGATCGCCTGTCCGGCGGCGACCGGTATCCCCAGCCAGAAAAGCGTCGTAAGCAGCGTGTAGTTGGCAACGGCAATGACGGCATAGAGCAGCACGAAGCGGATGAGTGCCGCGCCGCTGGCCGGGCGGAAGACGAGCGTACCGAAACTCACGAAATTGAATAGCACGCCCATGATGGTTGATAGCGCCACCGAGGCCGGCAACGGCAGGCCAAGCCAGTGAAGTCCGAGGAAGCAGGCGTATGAGAAGGCCGTGTTGAGGCCGCCGACCGCCAGAAAGCGCACAACGCGCCATGCCTCGCTCATGACCGACGTCCTTTGTGCCAGGCAATGGTCCGCGCAAGGCCGTCTTCGATGGCGGTGCTGGGCTGCCAGCCCGTGGCTGCCGTGATCCGCGTGATGTCGGCTTCCAGATGCATCACCTGATCCGGCCGGAATGGAACCTCGCCGAACACGAGATCGAGGCCGGGCGCAGCAAGGTCGCGGATGGTTTCGACAACATGCCTCACCGTGACCGGCCGCCCGGAACCAAGATTGAAGACGCCTTCCGCCGGGGATGCCGCCGCCGCCAGGATGGCCGCGGCGACGTCGTCAATATAGAGCCAATCCCATGACTGAGTTCCCAGCGTTGTCCTGGGGCGGCGGCCCGCGAGCATCTCCCGGATGAGGGTCGGAATGAGCCATACGTCATTGTCGCCCGGGCCGAAGGTTGAAAACAGGCGAAGCCAGGCGAACTGCATGCCCGCCTGCGCCGCGAGTTGCCGTGTCAGATGGAGCGTACTGAGCTTTGCCGCGCCGTAAAGCGTCGTCGGCATGGGCAGATCATCCTCGCTTGCGCGCTTGTTGAGCGGTCCGTACTCGCCCTGGCTTCCGATTCCAACGAAACGCTTGCAGCCAGCGGCGGCTGCCTCCTCAAGCAATGCGCAGGAGGCTTCGATGTTGTCGGTGATCTGGCTGCGATCAAAGCGAGCCGCATTGCTGACGCCTGCCCAGGCGAGGTGGATCACGGCATCCGGCTTGCAGGCCTGCAAGGCCTCGGCAAGCCGTGCGCGGTCACGCAGATCCGCATTGATCCGTGTGAAGCTGTCCTTCATTTCGTCGAGCCGGTCCGCCGTGCTGTTGGGGCGGATGGGGGCCGATACCTCATGTCCGGCCGCAAGTGCAGCCTTCATGGTTGCGGCGCCAACGAAGCCTGATGCTCCGGTTATGAACAAGCGGGCCATCTTCAGCCCTTACCCAGAAGGTTACACGCGCGGTCAGCGATTGACCCGAGCTGGTCCAGCAGCCAGTTCTGGCTTCCGACCCGTCCGTAGAGGTCCGGCGTTACGCCGAACTTGGCAAAGCGCGTGGCAAGGCCGGCTTCAAGCATCGTATCGGCGACGCGGCTGCCGAAGCCGCCGCTTACCGCATGCTCCTCAATGCTCATTACCGCCCTGTGCCGGCGCACAGCCTGTGTGATCGCGTCGGCATCAAGCGGCAGGATCGTGTGAAAACTTGCGACCGATGCATCAATGCCGCGCGTCGACAGTGCTTCGGCAGCCGCCAGCGCGCGTCCTGCGATGGGCCCTGTCGCAAGCAGGGCAATGTCCGTTCCTTCCCTCAGCCAGTTGGCACGGCCAAGCACTATCTCCGCCGTCGACCGATGAAGCCGCGGTTCACCGGCGCGGCCGAGGCGCATGTAGGCCGGTTTTGCCCGGTCCATCAGTTGCGGAAGGAGGTTCTCAGCCTCATGCGGATCGGCCGGGCAGACCACCGCCATGTTCGGAAGCATCGACATGATGCCGAGGTCCTCGAGGCCGTGGTGTGTGTATCCCTGCGCTCCATAGGCAAGGCCGCCGCCAACGGCGATCACCGTGACAGGCAGCTTATGGTAGCAGACATCGTTGCGCAGTTGTTCAAGGCAGCGCAGCGTTGGAAAGTTGGCGATGGAGTAGATCACAACCCGCCGGCCCGAAAGTGCCAGCCCGGCGGCGATTCCGGCCATGGCCTGCTCGCAGACGCCGACATTGGCATATTGTGCGGGCAGTTCGTCCGCGAAGCGTTCGAGTACGGAATAGCCTAGGTCGGCCGTCAGCAGCATCACGTCCGGGTTGACGCGTGCGTATGCCGTCAGCGCGTCGATGCACTCTGTTCTCATCGCTCCGCCTCGACTTCAGCAAGCGCGGCAATAAGATCCTCGTCACTCGGATTGCGGTAATGATAGAGCAGCTTTCCTTCCATGAAGGACACGCCCTTGCCCTTCACCGTATGAGCTACGATCACGCTTGGCCGGCCGCGGACAAACGGCGCATCCATGAAGCTTTTCTGCAGGGCCGCATGGTCATGACCGTCAATTTCGCGTACGCCCCAGTTGAAGGCGGCGAACTTGTCGGCGAGAGGGTGCAATTCGCTGACCTCTGCCACGGAGCCAAAAGACTGGATCTTGTTGTAGTCGACAACGCAGATGAGTTGGTCGAGGCCAAAGTGCTGGGCAAACTGGATCGCTTCCCAGTTCGAGCCCTCGTCGAGTTCGCCATCGGATACGATACACATGCTGCGCCAGGTGGCGCCCTCTCGCTGGGCGGCCAGCGCCATGCCCGCTGCCACGGGTAACCCGTGTCCGAGCGAGCCCGTTGAAAGTTCAACACCTGGCACCGTTCGGGTGACATGGCCGGCCAGAAGGCTGCCGTCGCCGCAATAGCTCTCAAGGACGTCAGGATCAATGAAACCACGCTCGGCAAGTGCCGCATAGACGATTGCCGCTGCATGCCCCTTGCTGATGATCAGCCTGTCCCGTCCGGGCCACAGTGGCTGACTGGGGTCGACCCGCAGTACACCGCCGTAAAGAACAGCGAGGATATCGGCCATCGAGAGGCAGGATCCGATGTGTGAAGCCCGCGCACGGTTTGTCATGCGCAGCGCATGGGCACGCAACCGTGAAGCAAGCGCACTGGTATGCTGCTGATTGAATGTGGGCGGCGTCATGCGGCACAGCCGCCCTGATCAAAGGCAGCGATCTGCGCCCGGGTCATCGCAACGAGGTCTTCATTCCTGGACCACGCCGCATACCACTCTGCGGTATGGCGTATTGCCGCTTCGAAGCGCCAGCGCGGCCGCCAATTGAGCACGGACCTGGCCTTTGAGCAGTCAAGCGCCAGAAACCGAGCCTCATGGGGGGCCGCGGCATCGGCGCGTTCCA
>JBIIGF010000233.1:0-4405 GCA_044236665.1 Aestuariivirga sp.
CGTGCTGCCAACCGGTGGAAGCTTGCCGTCGGTTCCCGGCACGCGATTGCCAGACCAGGCGACGTCATAGATTTTCTCCTGAATCTTGCCGTCCTTGCCCAGCCAGCCCTTCACTAACTGGATACGATCGAGATTGGCGCCATCCGGATCGCGCATGGCTCGGATCAGGAAACCGGGTTGTCTGTCCTGCGTAGCAGCCGTCAGGTCGCCGCCCATCGGCACGCCGGTCGCGTAGCCATGTTCGGCGAAATCGGATCGGTCGAGGTCACTGGTCGTAAAGTCGAACCCGCCGAAGACCCGTACGGCGATACGGGTGCCAGTTGTTGCATAGACCTCCTTGCGGGACATCGCGTCCCACAGCGCCTCCCGCGTATTGTCGCGGGCCCAGACTGCGGCGAGCCCCGAGGCGGAGGTCTCGCGCGCATAGTTCTGCGCTCCCGGCGGCGCGGGTCGTCCGGCGATCACCTCATCAAATCTGATCGGATCGGACGAGGGTTCAAGTGGAACCACTTTACCGAAGAAGTTATCCTCCTGAGTGGTCGCCAATGACGTGTGGGAATCTGTCGAACCGATCAAGCCGAACTTGAAAGGATTGACACCAAGTTTTTCCTCGTATGCCAAGCCGCGTTTAAGTGCCTCGCGGGCATATTCCCTGGGCAGCATGTCCGGGGTCTTAGACTGTGGCCCGAAGCTGCCGCGGTCCCAGCGCTCGAAGTTCGAAAATTCGTCTGATAGCGACAGAGTGGGGTGTGTTTCACCATCACCCTTCATCTGGGTGACTTCGTAAATGGGCTCCCATTTCATGCGACGCTCTGCGTAATCGCGATCAATTGGCTTCTTGGACGTCAATGTCACGTCGTCGAACATCAGGCCGTTCGACAAGTTGCCATTGTGCGGGATGGCAAGCAGTCGGCCGCCTGTCTTTCCCTCGTAGTCTGCCATCCACTGCCAGAGCTTTTCAGGATCGTCAGTATCATAGTTGGAGATGGGGGTGATCTGATCGGCCTTGTCTTTTCCATCACGGAAAATGACGTTTCGGTGTAGGTTGTTTCCGGAAGGACTTGATGTCCACTCGAATCCAATGAATGCGGTGAAACGGCCCGGTTCGTTGTACTCTTCGGCAAAGGTCGTGATCTGCTTCCATGCACTTGCGGCGACCCCAGGATCCGCAATGGGATCCTTCCGCTGACCCAATGCCGTCAGCCATTTTTCGTAGGCTTGTACGGCAGAGTCGACGGTCCCGACTTTCACCAGGTCGCGGACAGACTTACCCCAAGGATCACTCAAGAGAGCTGGATTATCCTCGGCGATCATCGGGGCCAAGCCCAGGTTTTCCGCATGATCGGCTACCACGAGGAAATCGAGAGGACGTTGCAGTCGAACAGGTAAGCCTGTACTTGATGTTACCGTCTCACCTCGCGCAAAACGGTAGGCCTCCGCAGGCCCCAGCCGATTGCCGATCATTCCGGCATCAGTGGAATAAGAAGTGTGCAGATGAGTGTCACCGAAGAACACCCGATTTGGAAAGTCCTTCTCTGGATAAGGAGAATAAGTGATCTTATGATTGGCTGGAGGAGGTGCGTCGCCATCGGCGAGAGCCGCGCCCGCAAGTGTTGCCGAAAACATCATCGCAACGAGAGAAACGCTGTACTTTATCATCGACTTCCCCAATCTTGCTTTTGACAATCGTCTGCTAGACTGTTCAGGGCGTATACCAGATGGGCGAGGTGTAGGCCCGCTCCTGCACTGTCATCGGCACGTTGTCGGCCATCTTGATGCCGAAGCGCTTCTGGTCATAGGCGGTCCAGCGCGGCGTCGGGATCTCGATGACGCGAGCGTAGTAGACGGCGCGCAGCCTGGCATCGAAGTCGGGGTCATTCCACACCGTGATAAGCTCCGGCGTACCGATAGTGTTGGTCCATGTGGCATTTACCACGTCGACCGTGTTGCCGACGGGCGGCAGTTTGCCGTCAGCGCCCGGCTTGCGGGCATCTGACCAGGCGACGTCATAGACCTTTTCCTGCAGCTTGCCGGACGAATCCGCCCAGGCCTTGCTGATCTGGATACGATCGAGGTTTCCGCTCAGCGGGTCCTTCATCGCCGCTACAAGAAAGCTGGGTGACTTGCCGGCAGGCGCCGTTCTGAGGTCGCCACCCATCGGAACACCCTTGGCGTAGCCTGCGTCAGCGGGCATGCGCGTCTGGGCATCAGCGGGCACGAAGTCCCAACCGCCGAAGAAACGTACTAATATGCGAGGACCTGTTGTCGAGTAGGCCTCCTTGCGCTTCAGCGCATCCCAGATCGCCTCGCGGGTGTTCTCTGTCGCCCATACGCCGGTATAGCCAGCAGCTGCCATCTGCCAGCCCTTGATGTTGACCTGGGGCGTCTTGATGACATCATGCTCCCAGCGGTGCGGCGAAGGTTCGACGCCCGTATGTTTACCGAAGAAGTTGTCTTCCTCCGCCGTGGTCAGGCCGGTGTGAGTGTCTGTACCGCTCACGAAGCCGAACTTGAACGGATTGACGCCGAGCGACGCTTCGAGCTTCAGCCCCTCGGCCAACGCCTGGCGGGCATATTCGCGTTCGATCATGCCGGGTTGTTTCGGCACGCCCGCTAGATTTGCGGCATCCCACTTCTCAAAATTGGCAAACTCATCGGTTGGTGAAAGCGTGGGATGGGTTTCACCATCGCCCTTGATCTGGGTGATTTCATACATCGGCTCCCAGCGTGCTCGGTTCTCTGCCCATTCCCGCGTAAGAGGATTTCCTTCGAAGGTGTTGAGCGCGAACATCTTGCCGTTGGAAAGATTACCGTTATGCGGGATCGCCAGTAGCGATCCACCGGTCTTGTCTTCCCATTTCGACATCCACGTCCACAGGTCCTCCGGGTTCTCGCTGTCGAAGGTGGTCATCGGCAACATCTGGTCTGCCATGTCCTTACCGTCCCGGTAGATCACGTTGCGGTGCAAGTTGTCGCCGCCCCCCGCGTTGCTCGTCCATTCATAGCCGATGAAGGCCGTGAAGCGGCCGGGTTCATTGTACTTTTCCATGATGGCCGTGTTCTTTTCCCAAATCGACATGGCGAGCCGGGGATCTTTCATGACCGGAGGCACCTTGTTATTTGACTGGGCGGCGATCATTTCGGAGGCAGCCTGCACACCCTCACCCGAGGCCATCATGTCATGCCAGCGTTTGACGAGAGGGTCGATCATGAGGTTCGGATTGCCGTCCCTGACCTCGAAGATCACACCCGCGGCATCCGAGTGGTCTGTCACCGCGGCCCAGTCGAGCGGGCGGCTCAGCTTGACGGGTTCCCCCAGCGACGAGGTGACCTGCTCGCCGCGGGCGAAGCGGAGCGCCTCCTCCGGCCCCAGCGTGGCACCGAAAGCACCCGCATCAGCGGACCATCCTGTATGGACGTGCTGGTCACCCCAAAAGACCCGGGTCGGATAGTTGCGACCGGCATAGGGTGAGAAGCCACGCTTCGGGAAGGCGTGTGCGGCAGCCTCGGGATCCATTATTCCGATGTCATCCGAGGTCACAGAGTCCTGCGCAAATACCGCAAGCCCCATAAAGAGCCCAAGTACAGCGCTCGCCGACAAACTCCACGCAGTAACCGTGAGAAGACTTTTCATGGCGGACACCCCCTTTGAGTGAATAACATCACCAGAATAAACCCTACCCCCTCATCCAACTGTAGAATATTCTACAATCAGAAAGTTGGGCTTGGGGTTTGAATTTGTGCGGAGATGCAAGGAGCGCAAAATGAAGCCCGATGCGATTGAGATTCAAAAAGCGAGTGCATCCATCTGCACAAAAGGCTGGCTCACGCAGTGCCCGAAAACATTTTCTAATGCCATACTTGCTAAAAGCCAGTGGATCGCTGTGGACGCTGATCAACCCATCGCCTTGGGAGACGAGGCCGATGGTGGCCTTTTCGGTGTTGCGGAAGGTACCGTCGGTATCATCCCCACCATCGCCGCTGCCGATGTCGGATTGATCCACATCGCCCCCGCACCTTTCTGGTTTGGGCTGCAACCATTCGTTAATGGTGAAGGCAGGATGATTACGGTGCAGGCGCGTAAGAGATGCGTCGTTGCCCATCTCACCAAGCCTGCACTGGCCCAGATTCTGAAGGAACATCCAGAAGGTTGGCGTATGCTCCTTATGTGTGTTACGCAGATGACAGCACTGGCTGTACAAGGCGCCTCCGACCACCTGCTGCCCGATCAATACCGCCGCTGCGGCGCTCTCTTGCTTCGCCTAGCTGGAACCCGAAAACCAGGTGCCATTGCTCAAGATGTCGAATGCTCACAAGATGAACTTGCAGCGATGTGCAATCTCTCCCGGGCATCTGTCAGCAAAGTTCTCGGGCACTTCGAGGAACAGCGGATGCTTGAGGTTGG
>JBIIGF010000234.1:0-4396 GCA_044236665.1 Aestuariivirga sp.
CGTTCCGGAGGCTGGCACGGCTTGCGGCCCGCTCAGCAGAAGGCCACCCGCCAGAAGCCCTGTCAGCACAAGTTTGCGCATCATCTCATTCCCTCCCGTCAATAGGCAGTTTCAGCCGCCCGCCTGCCGGAAGCCTTGACATCAGTCAATTGAGCTACCGTTAACCCTGCGCGGTCTATCTGGAGTGCCGTTCTCCGTCAGTTGCGTCATGAGTTCCATGGTCACGTTCCGCAATATTGCCGCCGTTGTTCTTGTTTCCCTCGTCATCGCTGCCTGTGGCTCCGAGAAGAGTACCAAGAAGGGCTATTTCGAGACCAAGGGCCTCATTGCGCCGGAGGGGTCTTGCCAGATCAAGCCATCGCGCATCGGGCTGGCCGAGAAGATCCGCAACATCGACGAGGGCAATGGCTGCGAGATACCCAATGCGTGGCGGGTGCAGTCGATTGGCTCTGTCGCCTTCAGCCGTCCGGCCATCATGAATTGTGGCTTGGCGGAGCCGATGAAGGACTGGCTGGAGGACATGGTGCAGCCCGCCGCCCAGCGGACCTTCGGTGAAAGCGTGGTGAGCGTCGATGTGGCGGCCTCCTATGCCTGCCGACCGCGCAACAACCAGTGGGGCGGCAAAATGAGCGAGCATGGCTTCGGCAACGCCATCGATATCTCCGCATTCACGCTGGAAAGCGGCCGCAAGGTAACGGTGCTGGCCGGCTGGCGGGGAGAGAGCGACGAGCGGCGCTTCCTGCGGACCGTCCACAGCGAGGCCTGCCAGGAATTCCGGACGGTTCTGGGGCCGGAATCCGACAGCGCCCACCGCGACCATTTCCACCTCGACCTGCAGGCCCGGCGTAACGGCAGCTCCTATTGCCGCTGAACGGGCGGGGTGCCGCTCCTGTTGCAATTCCAGCGCGGGCAGAGCATATCAGGCGCCATGGAACAGGAAATCATCAAGCCGCAGCCTGCGCCCAAGGGCAGCGACCAGGGCTTCAGCCCGGCGGGCAGCTTCATGGCCGCCTTCGGCGCCACGCTTCTCATGCTGTGTTTCACAGGCTCCGCCATGGTGGCAACGGTGTGGGCCTTCTCGCGGCTCATTGGTTTTCCCGACATGGTCATGTACGGGCTCATGGCCCTTGGCACGCTCCCCGTGCTGTGGGTGACGTTCTGGACAGCCGGGCGGGCCTGGCATGTGGAGCGCCTGCTCGCCTCGCAGCAGGATATCGATTATCCCGTCTTCTCGCTGACCCATTATTTCAAGAAGCGCTGAGGCAACCGGCGCCCGTGCAATGTCAATCTGGACCCGCATCGCCGATGTGATCGCCAGCATCGGCGACTCGGTCGGCGGTTTCCTGCAGGGGCTGACCGTCCGCGAACCGGCATCGCCGGAAAAGTCGGTGGCCTTCACCATCGGCATGATCGCGCTCGGCGCCAAGATGGCGAAGGCCGATGGCGTGGTGACGCAGGATGAGATCGCCGCCTTCAAGCAGGTCTTCCATATTCCCGACAATGAACTGGCGGCGGTGGCGCGGGTGTTCAATCTCGCCAAGCAGGATGTGGCCGGTTACGAGACCTATGCCCGGCAGATGGCCCGGCTGTTCAAGGGCCGCCGTGATGTCCTGGAGGATGTGCTCGATGGCCTGTTCCATGTGGCCAAGGCGGACAATGCCTATCATCCCAACGAGCACGGATTCCTCGCCGCAGTGGCGGAGATCTTCGGTTTCCCGGCAGCGGAGTTCGCCCGCATCCGCGCGCGCCATGTGGCGGTGGCGGATGACCCCTATCTGATCCTCGGTGTGGACCGTGACGCGCCGGTGGATGAAATCCGCAAGCGCTACCGCGCGCTGGTGCGCGAATATCACCCTGACCGTCACATCGCTGCCGGTGTGCCGGAGGAAATGATCGAGATCGCCACGACGCGCCTGCAGACGGTGAACGAAGCCTATGAAACGATCATGAAGCAGAGGGCGGCGTGATCGTCTCGCCGCTCACCCATCACCTCGTGCGGGCGGCCAATCAGGAGCCCCGCCGCAGCGGCCGTGCGGTTGACATGCTGCTTCTCCATTACACCGGCACGGCCAGTGTGGAAGTGGCGCGCGATCTTCTCGTCAGTGCCGAGTCTGGCGTGTCGTGCCATTACCTGATCGATGAGCAGGGCCTCATCACCCAGATGGTGGGTGAGGAGATGCGCGCCTGGCATGCGGGCGTTTCCGCCTGGCAGGGCGAGACGGATACCAATTCCCGCTCCATCGGCATCGAGATCCAGAACCCCGGCCATGCGCTTGGCTATTGCGATTTTCCCGCACCACAGATGCAGGCCGTGGTGGCGCTGTGCAGGGACATCCTGTCCCGCCATGCCATTCCTGCCCGCAATGTGCTGGCGCATTCGGATGTGGCGCCGGGCCGCAAGATCGACCCAGGCGAGCGGTTCGGCTGGTCATTGCTGGCGGAGGAGGGGGTGGGCCATTGGGTTCCACCCGCCGGACCGCAGGACAGGCCGCTCGCGGGGACGGAACTCTCTGCCTTCCAGGCCCTGTTGCAGGGCTATGGCTATGCGTTGGCGGTCACGGGTGTGCCCGACGAACAGACCCGCAAGGTGACGGATGCCTTCCAGCGCCACTTCCGCCCGGCGCTGGTCAATGGCATTCCGGATCTCTCCTGTCTTGATACAGCGGAGCGGCTGGTACTGGGGCTTTCCGCCTGATCAGTCCTTGCGGCAGAGTTCCATGAGCCCCGGCAAATCGGCGTCATAGAAGGGAAAGACGATCTCCTCGTCGGCAATCCTGACGCTGAAGCGGTCGGCGCTTTCCAAAGCCTTGAGCAGCGGGTGCCCGGCTGGCATCTCGACTTCGAGGCTGGAAAGCATGGCTTCGGTGTTGACATCCGCCCGGGCGGCGAAGGTGGCCTTTTCCGCGCCCGCTGACACCGTGATCGGAACCTTGTCCTGCGAAAGCTTCTGCAGCGCCTCGGTGGGGCGGGGCACGAACAGCCTGACCGTGCCCTTGCGGATCGGGCACCACAGGCTGACGCCGACATCGTCCGTCTCCGGCACGCCGAAAATCAGATATGCATCCTCGTCGCTTGCATCGAGTGTCCATTCACGCTCCTGTGCGGCGGCAGTGCCGGCGAGGAGGCCGAGCGAGATCAGGACGGAAAGAAAACGGAACATGTCTGGGAAACCTGCTGGGAACGCGCCTATCTATAAGCTCTTCTGGGACCGGGGAAGCGCCAATATGGCGCCGCATGCGATTCTCCGCGAAATCGGCTGCCGGTTCGAGCTGGTGCGGGTGGATACGGCGCGGGGCGAGAACCGTCAGCCCGCCTATCTGGCGCTCAACCCCAACCACAGGGTGCCCACCCTCGTTCACGGCGACCGGGTGATGTACGAATCGGCGGCGATCCTGCTCTATCTCTGCGAAAACCATCCGGAGGCCGGGCTGATGCCGCTGCCGGGTGAGGACGGGCGCCACCTGTTCCTGCAATGGCTCGTCTATTTCACCAACACGCTGCAGGAGGAACTGCAGCACTGGTGGCACGCCGACAACTATCTCGATGGCGAAGCCGCACGTGGCGAGATGAAGGCCGTGGCCGAGCGCCGCCTCGCGTGCATGTTCGCCCAGATCGACGCCGTGCTGGGGCAGGGCGGCCCCTTTATGCTGGGCAGCCGTTTCTCGGCTACGGACTATTTCCTCGTCATGCTATGCCGCTGGACGAGGGCGATGGCGGTTCCCGCCACCACCTATCCGAATGTGAAACGCCTGATCGATCTCGTCAGCGCCCGGCCCGCATGGACCGCGATGATGGAGGCCGAGGGCATCGACTGGAATGGACCCCGCGCATGACGGCTTCGCTCATCATCACCAATGCCTCGATCCTCACGATGGATGCCGGAAGGCCCCGGGCTTCGGCGATTGCCATTACCGGCAATCGGATCAGCAAGCTCGGGTCCCACGCAGAGGTGATGGCGGAGAAGGGACCAGCCACCCGCGTGGTTGATGCGGCAGGCGCCACCGTCATCCCCGGCTTCGTCGAGGGCCACATGCACCTGTTCAGCGGGGCGGCGGAACTGAGCCACCTCAACCTGTTCGGGGCCCGCGGCTTCGATGCGCTGAAGGCCCGGACCGAGGCCTATATCCGCGCCAACCCCGGCGATGACCTGATCATCGGCGAGCAGGCCGATTACGTCATTATCGGCGATGACGAACCGCTGACCCGCCACCACCTCGACCGGATCGTGAGGGACCGGCCGATCATGGTCTATTCGCCGGATCACCACACCGCATGGGCCAATACCATCGCGCTGGAGCGGGCCGGCATGCTGAAGGGCCGGACACTTGGCCCCGGCAATGAGGTCGTGATGGGGGCAGATGGGCTGGCCTCCGGCGAACTGCGCGAGGGCGAGGCG
>JBIIGF010000235.1:0-4384 GCA_044236665.1 Aestuariivirga sp.
CTCGCGGTGGCAGGCTTCGCCGTTCAGGCCGAGAACGCCCCGCTGTTCTTTGTGGGATATGGCGTCATCGCGGGGATCGGGCTCGGCCTTGGCTATGTGGCGCCGATGCAGTTGCTGATCGACTGGTTCCCCGACCGCCGCGGACTGGCGACCGGGCTTGCGGTCACGGGCTTCGGGGGTGGGGCGATCCTCGCGACCGCGCTGTCTTCCGCACTGACGGGAATGTTCCAGTCCGGCGTGTCGAGCGGTGTGGGCGAGACGCTCATCGCACTGTCGCTGATCTATGCCGTCATCATGTTCGCGGCATGCCTAGGCCTCGCAAGCCCGCCCGCGCCGCGCCTTGCGGATGAGCCGGCACTCGGTGCCGCTGAGGCGCAGCGCACGCCGCAGTTCTACCTGATCTGGGGCCTGCTGTTCATCAATGTGGTGGCGGGCATCACTCTCCTCGCCAGCGCACCCGGCATGCTGTCGCTGGCCATGGGGCGCACGGCGCTGGCCGCCGAGATCGCCGGCTTCGTGGCGCTGCTCGGCGTATCGAACATGGTGGGCCGGTTCCTCATCTCTGCGGCGTCCGATTATCTCGGCCGCAAGAACACGGTGATGCTGCTTCTGATCACTGGCTGCCTGTTGCACCTCAGCACGCCGCTCATGGCGGCGCGCCTCAACCTGCCGCTGACGGTGCTCGAATACATGCTGATGATCATGGTCTATGGCGGCCTGTTCGCCGTCATGCCCGCCTATGTTTCAGACGTATTCGGAAACCGGTTCACCGGCGCGATCCACGGCCGCATCCTCACGGCGTGGTCGGCCGGGGCGCTGTTCGTTGCTGCAGGCATTCACCTCGTGGCGCCAGCCTCGTGGAGCCTGACAGAACTGCGGAACATGAAGCTGGACACCTTCTACGCCACATCCCTTCTGTTCCTGATCGCCATTGTCATCAATCTGGCGATCAAGCCCGCCGTTCACGAACCGGGGGCTGCGCAGGACGTGGAGCCGGACAGACACAAGACGTCGCGCCACCATGTGAAGGCCTGGGGCTCGCTCGGGGTTCTCGTACTGGCCGGGCTGGCCTGGACGCTGCACAAATCCATGCAGTTGCCGTTGTCGTGGCAGATCGGTGCCACCCTTCTGCCGCTTCTGCTGGGAGCCGGCGTGTGCATCGCCTTCTACTACATGGACCGCAGCCGCTTCGCGGTGCGCGGTGTCGTGGGGCCATATTTCGCCGCACTGGCCCTGCTGTTCGGCCTGTTTGCCAGCCTCATGGCCAATGAGGTCTGGCAGAAGACCAGCCGCGTGAACGACCTGCTCGACACGCAGGTCAGCGCACTTCAATCTCTCACTGCCATCAGCCAGAGCATTGCGCCGGGGGATGAGCGGGTTCCGCAGGCGGTGCGTGCCTTCACCGAAGGCCTGCTCGCCACCGACCGGGACCCACCGAACCCCTCACAGCCGCCTGCCGCCGTTGGGGCGTCCTTGCAGCAACTCTATGCGATTGGCGCGGATACGGCCTTGTTCAGCGGCCATGCGCCGCAGAACTCGAGCTACATGTCGGCGCTCGAGACGCTGCGCATGTCCTATCTGGAGCGCAGCACCCTGCGCCACCAGAACCACGACAGCGCCAAGCTGGTCAGCCTCCTGATCTTCGGCTTCTTGACGCAGATCGCCATCGCCTTCTGCCATGCCGGCAATCAACGTGCGATCTCAGCCTCGGTGATGCTGTTCAGCGTCGGCTTTTCGGTGGCCGTTGCGGTGATGGCCCTGCTTGACGGCGCAATACGCTATGCGGATGCGGCAGGTGTCATTCCCTATCTGGGGCCGCCATCCTAAACGCGCCGCGGCGGCACACCTGCGAGGAGGTGAGAGACTTCGACGCTTCTCCCGGAGCGAACGGCGGAGTAGCCTTGGGGCATGAGCAACACACTGTCCGACATCGCTTCAGAACTTGCGGCCATCCGCGATCAATCGCTGTGGAAGGTGGAGCGGCCAATCCTCGGCCACCAGTCTGCCCGCATTGCGGTGGCCGGGGGACGGCAGGTCCTGAATTTTTGTGCCAACAACTATCTGGGCCTTGCCGACCATCCCGACCTCGTGGCGGTGGCCAAGGCCGCGCTTGACAGCCATGGGCTCGGCATGGCGTCCGTCCGCTTCATCTGCGGCACGAGTGACCTGCACCTTGCGCTGGAACAGCGGCTTGCCCGCTATCTCGGCATGGATGACGCCATCCTGTTCGCCGCCTGCTTCGATGCCAATGGCGCGGTGTTCGAACCTTTGTTCGGCGAGCAGGATGCGATCGTCTCGGACGCGCTGAACCATGCCTCGATCATCGACGGCATTCGCCTGTCGAAAGCCAGGCGCTACCGCTTCGCCAACGGCGACATGGACGATCTCGAGGCGCAGGTGAAGGCGGCACGCGCGGGGGGTGCGCGCCGCGTCATCATCGTGACGGACGGTGTGTTCTCGATGGATGGTTACTTCGCCAAGTTACAGGACATTCGCCGGATTGCCGATGCGCATGATGCGCTCGTGATGGTGGATGACTGCCACGCGACCGGTTTCATTGGGCCGCAGGGCCGCGGCACACCGCACCGGGCGGGTGTGAAGGTCGACATCCTGACCGGCACGCTGGGCAAGGCGCTGGGCGGTTCGGCGGGCGGCTACATCGCCGCCGCCCAGCCCATCGTGGACCTGATGCGCCAGCGGGCCAGGCCCTATCTCTTTTCCAATGCCCTGCCGCCGCCGATCGTGGCCGCGGGTATCCGGGCCATCGACATGGCGGAGCAGGGCGATGATTTGCGGGAGCGGTTGTTCGGCAATGCCCGGCGCTTCCGCGCCGGCATGGCGGCGGCTGGCTTCGAGCTGCTACCCGGCGAGCACCCGATCATCCCCGTCATGCTGGGGGAGGCGAAGCTGGCGCAGGACATGGCGGCGCGGCTGTATGACAAGGGAATCTATGTGACGGGCTTCTTTTTTCCCGTGGTGCCGAAGGGGCAGGCGCGCATCCGCACCCAGATGTCGGCGGCGCACCGGCCGGAGGACATTGATGCAGCGGTTGCCGCCTTCACCGAGGCGGGCAGGGAAGCGGGAGTGATCTGACATGCGGGCACTTGTGAAGGCCGAACCTGCCGAGGGGCTCACGATGCGTGATGAGCCCGTGCCGCGGATCGGGCCTGATGACATTCTGATCAAGGTCGCAAAGACCGGCATCTGCGGTACCGACCTCCATATCTGGAAGTGGGATGAATGGGCGCAGAAGACCATTCCCGTGCCAATGGTGGTGGGCCATGAATTCGCGGGCGTGGTGGCGGACATCGGCAGCCATGTGCGCACCGTGAAGGTGGGCGACCGCGTCTCGGGCGAGGGCCATCTCATCGGCATGAAGAGCCGCATGGCGCGGGCCGGGCATTTCCACCTCGATCCGGAAACGAAGGGCGTGGGCGTCAATGTGCCGGGGGCCTTCGCGGAGTATCTGAGGATACCGGCCTTCAACGCCATCCATCTGCCGCCCGAAGTCGATGACGAGATCGGCGCGATTCTGGACCCGCTCGGCAATGCCGTTCACACGGCCCTCTCCTTCGACCTCGTGGGTGAGGATGTGCTGATCACCGGGGCAGGTCCCATCGGCATCATGGCGGCGGCGGTCTGCCGCCATGTCGGCGCGCGCCACGTGGTCGTCACCGACATCAACGACTACCGCCTCGATCTCTGCAGCCAGGTGACGGACGCCGTGACAGTGAATGTCGCGCGCGAGGACCTCTCCGACGTGATGCACCGCCTGCGCATGAGCGAGGGTTTCGACATCGGGCTCGAAATGTCGGGCGCACCCCAGGCCTTCGACCAGATGGTTGACCGCATGATCATGGGCGGCAGGATCGCCATGCTCGGCATCCCGTCGGGCCCGACAAGGGTGGACTGGAACCGGGTGATCTTCAAGGCGCTCACCATCAAGGGCATCTATGGCCGTGAGATGTTCGAGACCTGGTACAAGATGATCGCCATGCTGCAGTCGGGGCTCGACGTGCGCAAGGTCATCACCCACCGCATGAAGGCGTCCGACTATGCTGAGGGCTTTTCCCTGATGAAGCAGGGACGCTGCGGCAAGGTGGTTCTGGACTGGGCCTGAGGGCGCCTGATCGCCTGCCTTGCCAAGGCGGCGCTTGGGGCTTACGGAAGGGGCCGAAATCATGCTTCGCGCCGGGACCGACCATGCTGACTGCTTATGGAACAGCCAATGACTGCCTGACCGAACTCGATGCCGCCGACGCGCTCAAATCGCCATCTGATACGGTATGGTTCGATCTGGTGGAACCGACGGCAGACGAGGAGGCGGCCGTGGAGGCTGCCCTCGGCTTCAACATTCCGACGCGGGAGGAACTGGCGGAAATCG
>JBIIGF010000236.1:0-4377 GCA_044236665.1 Aestuariivirga sp.
CGGCTCGATCAGGGAGACGAAAATGCCGCTGCCGCGCAGTTCCAGCCTCATCGTATCCGACAGCGCCTCGATGGCAAATTTTGAGGCGTTGTAGGCACCGCGCCATTTGAGCGCCACAAGCCCCAGCACGGAGGAACATTGCACGATGCGCCCCGACCCATTGGCGCGCATCAGCGGCAGGCAGTCACGCGTCAGCTGGTGCCAGCCGAACACATTGGCGGCAAACTGCGCTTCCAGCACCTCGCGCGTCAGGTCTTCCACTGCACCCGGCTGGCCATAGGCGCCGTTGTTGAACAGCGCATCGAGCCTTCCGCCGGTTCGCTGCGCCGTTTCCGCCGCGCAAGCCGTAACGGACTCGTGCTCGGCATAGTCGAGATAGAGCGCCTCCACCCCTTCGGCCTCCAGCCGCGCGAGGTCCTCAGGCCTTCGCGCCGTGGCCAGCACCCGCCAGCCACGGGCCTTCATGCCCAAGGCACAATGCCAGCCGATGCCGGAAGAGCAGCCGGTGATGAGGATGGTTCGTCTTGCCCGCTCCATCCGCTCAGTTACCACCTTCAAGCAGCCTTCGGGCGATGACCTGCGCCTGGATTTCGGCGGCACCTTCGAAGATGTTGAGGATGCGGGCATCGCACAGCACACGGCTGATCTGGTATTCAAGCGCGAAGCCGTTGCCGCCGTGGATCTGCAGCGCGTTGTCGGCCGCGGCCCAGGCGATGCGCGCGCCAAGCAGCTTCGACATGCCGGCTTCAAGGTCGCAGCGGCGGCCGGCATCCTTCTCGCGCGCGGCGAACAGGGTGAGCTGGCGCGCTGCCATGACTTCCGCCGCCATGAGCGCCAGCTTGTCGGCGATGCGCGGGAAGGCGAGGATGGGCTTGCCGAACTGCGAGCGCTCGCGGGCATATTTGAGTCCGATATCGAGCGCATTCTGCGCCACACCCACGGCGCGCGCCGCGGTCTGGATGCGGGCAGCCTCGAAGGTCTGCATCAATTGCTTGAAGCCCTGGCCTTCGATGCCACCCAGAAGGTTCTCGGCCTTCACCTCGAAATCCTCGAAGCGGATCTCATATTCCTTCATGCCGCGGTAGCCCAGGACCTCGATCTCGCCACCCGTCATGCCTTTGGCGGGGAACGGGTTCTCGTCGCTGCCGCGCGGCTTTTCCGCGAGGAACATCGAGAGGCCCCTGTAACCCGTCTCATCCGGATTGGTGCGGGCGAGCAGCGTCATCACATCAGCGCGCACCGGGTGGGTGATCCACGTCTTGTTGCCTGTCACCTTGTAGACATCGCCATCGCGCACCGCGCGGGTGCGAAGGCTGCCGAGATCGGAGCCGGTGTTGGGCTCGGTGAACACGGCAGTGGGCAGGATTTCGCCGGAGGCGATCTTCGGCAACCATGTTTCCTTCTGCGCCGGGGTGCCGCCGCACAGGATCAGCTCGCAGGCGATCTCGGCGCGCGTACCGAGCGAGCCGATCGCGATCCAGCCGCGCGAAAGTTCCTCGGAGACGACGCACATCGATTCCTTGGACAGGCCAAGGCCGCCATATTCCTCCGGGAGGGTGAGCGCGAAGACACCAAGCTCGGCCAGTTCGTTCACGATCTCCATCGGCACATAGGCATTGTCGAGGTGCCACTGGTG
Organism: Aestuariivirga sp.; assembly: GCA_044236665.1. GTDB lineage: Bacteria > Pseudomonadota > Alphaproteobacteria > Rhizobiales > Aestuariivirgaceae > Aestuariivirga. The sequence continues at coordinate 1,637 of JBIIGF010000236.1, forward strand.
GGCATGGGGTGCCACTTTCGTTTCGATGAAACGGCGCATCGTCTCGCGCATTTCGGTGAGCGTGCCATCAAGCCCGGAGGAGCCGAAATTGCCGTCAGCGATCAGCTCGACGAGGCGCTTTCGCGCTTCCGCCGTGTTGCCACGTTCGGTGAGCACGAGGTCGTGGATGGGGGCGAGGTCGCTGCGCGACAGGCCGAGTTCTGGAAGGCGCAGGAATTCGCCCTGGTTCATCGGAATACCGCCCGCCACCTGGTTCAGATATTCGCCAGCGGCGATCTGCACGGTGAGCTGCTCGGTTTCGCCCAGCTGGCCTTCGGCCTCAAGCCGGGTGGCGAAGCTGCTCAGTTCGCGAAGTGTTGCCGCATAGGTCGCCAGCCAGGCGAGACCGTGGGCCGCATGCTGTTCCGCGTCCAGCAGGGCGGCGCTGATCTTGCCATTCACCATGACGCGGGCCGCGACCCGCAGCCTGGCCTTGGCCAGCAGCGCTTCCACTGCGGTGGCGGCTTGGTCGAGGTGGTGCCCCAGATGGGTGATCAGAACACCCGGATGAAGTTCGCTTTCGACAGCGGCCATGGTCAACTCCCCTCAGATTTCAGGCCTTCAACGCTATTCCAGCCGATGTTGCGCCGCAATACACCATCCGGCCAGTTGCCGCTGGGGCAGCGAAGTGCCAAAATTGAGCCGAAATCGTCCAGCATTTGCCAATCATGGATTTCCATCACCGGCAGGGCTAAGGTCTGAGGCATGATTCATAAACGGCACAGGGGCGCGCTGGCGCTCAGCTTCATGTTGCTTTTTGCGGGACAATCTCTCGCGGAAGGCGAACCCCAACAGATCGGCGCCTTCGATGACTGGGTCGCCTACAGCTACAACGCGGCGGACAGCAAGGTCTGCTACGTCTCCTCGACGCCCAAGGCGACGGAGCCGAAGAACGTGAAGCGCGACCCCGCCTTCTTCCTCGTCACCAACATGCCGAGCCGCAAGCCCCCGGTGAAGGGCGAGGTCTCGACCATCATCGGCTATCCCTTCAAGGAGGGCCAGCCGGTGAAGCTGACGATCGATGACCAGAGCTACGAGATGTTCTCCAAGGGCGACACCGCCTGGGTGGACACCGGCAGCGACAAGAAGATCGTGGCCGCCATGAAGGCCGGAAAGTCGCTCAAGGTGAAGGGCACTTCCTGGCGCGGCACCACAACCGAGGACACCTATTCGCTGGTGGGCATTTCGGCCGCGCTCGCCGCCATCGACAAGGCCTGCAAATAGGCATGTTCCGGCGTTTCCGTCTGCCGCTGTTGCTCTGCCTCGCCCTGCTCTGGGGCCTCGGCGGGGCAAGGGCTGCCTGCGTGACGGAAAGCTTCGAGGGTGCGGATTATACCATCTGCCGCTTCGACCTCCGCCAGGACAGGCTGCGGCTTTACAGCCTCGGACCCGACGGCGAGCCCTATGGCTCCTTCACGGCCCTGCAGTCCGATCTCCGCGGCCGGGGTGCGGAACTGGTGTTTGCCATGAATGCCGGCATGTATGGCGAGGACCTGAAGCCCATCGGCCTCTATGTCGAGGAGGGCCGCATGGCCCGCAAGGCGAACCAGCGCAATGGTCCCGGCAACTTCCACCTGAAGCCGAACGGCGTGTTCTTCATCGACGGGGACAAGGGCGGCGTGCTGGAGACGGAGGCCTATCTCGCTTCCGGCACAAAGCCGCAATTCGCCAGCCAGTCCGGCCCCATGCTGGTCGTCAATGGCAGGATCCACCCGAAATTCTCGGAGACCGGCACCTCCTTCCAGCGCCGCAACGGGGTGGGAGCGCCGGATGACCACACGCTGGTCTTCGCCATCAGCGATGGCTGGGTGAATTTCCACAGCTTCGCCCGGCTGTTCCGCGATCACCTGAAATGCCCCAACGCCCTGTTCCTCGACGGCTCGATCTCGAGCCTGCATGCGCCGGAACTGAACCGCAGCGACGGGTTCTTCCCGATCGGCCCGATCGTGGCGCTGGTCAAGGACCCCTGACCGGCAGGGCCCGCTCGCATTTCTGCTTCATTTCATGCTATGGGGCCGGTCCATGACCACGCTGCTCTCCACCGTTGACGCGCCGCCGCGCTATATTCCCAACGACCCGCGCCCCTCGCTGATCGGGCTGACGCGCCCGGCCTTGGCAGACGCCCTGGGCCGCGCCGGCGTTCCCGAGAAGCAGCGCCGCATGCGGGCCGGCCAGATCTGGCACTGGATCTACCATCGTGGCGTCCAGTCCTTTGGCGAGATGACCAACATCGCCAAGGACCTGCGCCAGCGGCTTGAGGAGGAATTCATCATCGGCCGCCCGGAGATCGTGACCATGCAGGTCTCGAATGACGGCACCCGCAAATGGCTGCTGCGGCTTGCGCCCGATGAGCGCGGCGCCCGCCATGAGGTGGAGATGGTCTATATCCCCGAGGAAGACCGCGGCACGCTGTGCATCTCCTCCCAGGTCGGCTGCACGCTCACCTGCACCTTCTGCCACACCGGCACGCAGAAGCTGGTGCGCAACCTGACAGCGGGCGAGATCGTGGCCCAGGTCATGACGGCGCGCGACGGCATCAAGGACTGGCCCGCTGACATCGAGGCCAACCCCAACCCGCCGCTCGGCGGGCGCTACATCACCAATGTGGTGCTGATGGGCATGGGCGAACCCCTCTATAATTTCGACAATGTGAAGGACGCGATGGAGATCGTCTCCGACGGCGAGGGCATCTCGCTGTCGAA
>JBIIGF010000237.1:0-4362 GCA_044236665.1 Aestuariivirga sp.
GGATTGGCCGATGCTGGTTGATGCGAAGAAGGCAACGCTGCTGTTGGTTGACATGCAGGAGCGCCTGCTGCCCGCCATGACGGGCGGCGCGGAGGCCGAGCAGCGCTGCGCCATCTTGCTCCAGGCGGCGAAGGCGCTCGATGTGCCCATCGCTGTTTCCGAGCAATATCCGAAGGGCCTTGGCCGCACTGTGCCCGGCCTTGCAGCGGACATCGGCAACGCGCCGGTGTTCGAGAAGCTCTCCTTCTCCTGCTGGCGGGACAAGGCGATCAAGGATCACCTCATCGCCCAGCATGAAGGCGGGCGGCCGCTCGTCATCCTCGCCGGGATCGAGGCGCATGTCTGCGTCATGCAGACAGCGGCGGATCTCGCTGCTGCGGGCTTTGGGGTGTTTGCGGTGGCCGATGCCATGGCCTCACGCGTGCCGGCCTCCCATGCGCTTGCCATGGAGCGCATGCGGCAGAACGGGGTTGCCGTGGTCAATACCGAAATGGTGGTGTTCGAGCTTCTGGGGCAGGCCGGCACGGCGGCGTTCAAGTCGCTGTCCGCGCTGGTGCGCTGATGGGGGTCATCATCACCAGTGCCGATCCCGCCCACCCGCCCGTCCGGGCGCTGGTCGAGGAACTGGATGCCTATCTCATTCCACTCTATCCGGCGGAGAGCAACCACCTGCTCGACATCGAAACCCTGCGCCAGCCCGAGATGCGATTCTTTGCGGCGTTCCGGTCTGACGAAGTGCTGGCGATCGGCGGTTGCTGGCTGCACCACGACTATGCCGAGGTGAAGCGCCTCTATGTGAAGCCCGAAGCGCGCGGGCTTGGCCTTGCCAAACAGATCATGCAGCGCATCGAGGCGGAGGCTCTCGCCGCGGGCCGCATACTGGCCCGATTGGAAACCGGCATCCACCAGCCCGAGTCGCTGGGCCTTTACCGCAGGCTTGGATATGTGGAGTGCGGAGCGTTCGGCGATTATCCGACGGATGACCCGAACAGCGTGTTCATGGAGAAGCCGCTGCGGAAGCAGTTTGAGCCAGACGGTTCACGGGATCATCCATGACAGGAAACGTGAGCCGGCAATACTGGTCCTCTCTGGCGCGGCAGATCAGGGACGTGCAGGGCTGGAGCCAGGCGCGCCTAGCCGAGGAACTTGCCACCAATCAGGAAACCATATCGCGGTGGGAAAACGCCAGCGTCGTACCCTCCGCCAAGAAGCAGGCTGCCATGGAGCAACTGGCAGAAAAGCTCTTGCTGTCCTCGCTCAGGGGTATTGCCAGCATCGTACGGTGCAGCCCCTATCCGATGCTGCTGTGCAGCCAGGACGACGCCGTCGTGGCGGCCTCAGCATCAAGCGGCTTCCGGGAAGGCGTCAAAGTCCTGTCCCAGACACCCGCGGAACAGCACGCCTATTACCGAGACCTCGCCGCGAAGATAGAGAATGCAGGCTTCTGGAAACGATCCGGCGAGCGAAGCGACTACGCATTCACCAATGATCGCGGACAAAGCTTCAGAGCCGTTCTGATATCCATCGACATCCGCGGGCAGATCTACTGCCTGGTGCAGGCCATGCCGGGCGTTGCCTGACCGGGCCACGCGAAGTTGCGTCAGAATTCGTCGGCGCGATCCAGCTTCAGCACCCAGCCCGCCTCTCCCGCCTTGAGCTTGTATTGAAGCTGACGGGTCTTCCCGCTTGGCGCGGCATTTGTGTCACCAGTGTTGTAAACTGGAAAGCGGCGGCCGAGAGCGCCTTCGAGCACGGCAAACTCATCGTGGCCCATGTAACCCTTGCCGTTCTCCGCATCCTCGGCGATGGGCGGCAGGTAGATCGGCGTCATGCTCTTGCCGCTGTTGACGGCATAGGCCACAAGCGCTCCATAGCTACCGCTACCGGCCGATGTCACATAGACATAAATCTCAGGAAAGCCATTGGCATCCAGATCACCGGTCTCGGCGCCCGTGACCGTTCCCTCGATCCCGACTTCAACAGGCTGGTTGTCCTGCGTCAGGCCGGAAGGCGTGATCTTAAGCTGGTTGATGGAACCTTCATTGGTGGCCTCAATGACAAAGGAAATGCCCTGAAGCTCCAGCGTCTGCCTGAATGGTTCCGCTGCGCCTGCCGAGGAACTCAACGATACGGCGCTGACAGCCGACAGAAGTGACAGGATCGTTGCCTTGACCATTTCTTCTCTCCTCATCGCCATGAGCGCGCCAAAGGAATGCGTGGCAGCCGCCAACGGCTGCCACCGGTTTGGAGCATCAGCCGCCGAAGACCATCTTCTGGATCTTCTTGCTCGCCTTGTCGGTCTGGCCGCGATGCGAACAGGTCTGATCGGCGATCACGCAGGACACGCCGTTGTGCAATATGAATTCGCTGGTGTCGACTTCGCCAAGCTTGCGGGCGGCCTCTGTCCCCATGTACCGCTCAGTCCAGGAGGCCGAAATGCCGGTGCCGTCGGCGCAGAAATTGCCCTCGCGATCGCAGATCACGCCCTTCTCGGGAGAGAAGACGCCGGAACCATACTCAACCTGGCCAGCGAATGCAGCGGAAGAAAGCGCAACCAGTGCGCCAAGCGTAACCAGTGATAACTTCATGTTGTAACCTTGTTGTTGAGTGCGGAGCAAAGTCATGGCCGTCCGGAATCTTTGCCGGTGGTTGCCACTTCTGACGGCCAGCGTTGCCAGTTATGCAGGAACGTCAGGCAAGTCCATGACTCCGGTATGACTTTCCCGTCATACCTTCGGCATGAAGATCACGAAGATTTTCCGCAGGTATCCTTCCGACTTCCAGCTGTTGGGCGTGCCCTTCGGCACGAAGAACGTATCGCCCGCGCTGAAGCGTTGCGTCACGCCCTTGTCATCCTCGAACTCCACGCTGCCCTCCAGAAGATGCATCAGCTCATGGCGTGGAAAATCGATGAGCTTCCTGTGATAGCCCGTGGTGTCCCACACGCCGATGTTCAGCTGCCCCGTGGCATCGGTGAAATAGTCATGCGTGTGCTGGCTTGGCACGGGCGAATGCAGCATGGCAGGCGGCGGCGGGGTTGACGGGGCCACCGCCACCTTCGGGTCGATCTTGATCGCCTGCAGCGGGCCCTTATTGGCAAGGCCCGAGGCATCCTCGTGGATGACGAAGAACTTCTTCACGGGTACCGGCTGCGTCCAGCGGCAGCGCGTGCCCTTGGGCAGGATGAAGCTTTCACCGGCCTTCACCGAAGTGGTGCGGCCTTCCTCGATGATCACCACCTCGCCTTCCAGCACCGTCATGAATTCATTGACCGGCCAGTCGAACCAGCGGGTTTCGTTCGCGCCCTGTTCCCACACCCCGGCAGACAGGCCATTGGCCTTGTCCTCGAACAGGATGATGCCGTTCTGCTTGCGGCTGCCTGAAATCACGTCGGTTTCGGAGAAATCCTCCCAGGCCTCCAGCGCGGTGCCGGGCCGGAAGGGAATAATCGCGGGTTTGCTCATGAAATATCCTCCTCCCGGGTGATCCTAGCGGGGTTCCTTGCGCGTTCAAGCAGCAGCGACTAGATAAGGCTCTCATTTTCAAGGAGGAACGAACGATGGCTCTTGAACTGCCCGCCCTGCCCTATGCCTATGATGCGCTCGGCCCCTACATGTCGAAGGAAACCCTCGAGTTCCACCACGACAAGCATCACATGGCCTATGTCACCAACGGCAACAATGCCCTGAAGGACAGCCCGCTGGCGGACAAGTCGGTGGAGGACATCTGCAAGGCTGCCTTCGCGGACAAGAATGCGGCCCTCATCAACAATGTCGGCCAGCACTACAACCACGTTCATTTCTGGAACTGGATGAAGCCGAATGGTGGCGGCAAGAAGATTCCGGCCCGCCTGCAGGCCGCGATCGACGCCGACCTCGGCGGCTATGACAAGATGCGCACCGACTTCATCCAGGCCGGCGTCACGCAGTTCGGTTCCGGCTGGTGCTGGATCGCCAAGAAGGACGGCAAGCTGGTGATCATGAAGACGCCGAACGGCGAGAACCCGCTGATGCACGGCGCTTCCCCCATCCTGGGCTGCGACGTCTGGGAGCACAGCTACTACATCGACTACCGCAACCTGCGGCCCAAGTATCTCGAGGCCTTCGTCGACAGCCTTGTCAACTGGGACTACGTCGACGAGATGTTCTCGAAGGCGTAAGCTCGCGGTGCAATGAACCGATGGATGCGGCCGGGCATTGCCCCGGCCGTTTTCATGTCTGCCGTGCCTGATGACGTGAAGGGGGCTGAACTTGGTAACCGTATTCGACGGACACAATGATGTGCTGCTCCGCCTGTGGAGCAAGAGGCAGGGCGACCCGGTAAAGGACTTCCTCAGCGGCGACGGACAGGGGCACATGGACC
>JBIIGF010000238.1:0-4336 GCA_044236665.1 Aestuariivirga sp.
GCATCTTCGCGCTGGGCTATGGATTGTCGCGCATCGTGGTGGAGTTCTTCCGCGAGCCGGACCCGTTCCTCGGTTATTTCGGGGGCTTCATGACCATGGGCATGATCCTGTCGCTGCCGCTTTGCGCTATCGGCATCTGGCTCCTCATCCGGTCACGCCATGAAGGCCCTTGAGCGGCTGCTGGTCGAAATGATCGCGGCGGAAGGCCCGATGCGGATCGACCGCTACATGAGCCTCTGCCTCGGTCACCCGCAGCATGGCTATTACATCACGCGCGATCCGCTGGGTGAGACGGGCGATTTCATTACCGCGCCCGAAGTCTCGCAGGTGTTCGGCGAGTTGATCGGCATCTGGGCCGCGGGTGCCTGGGGCGCGATGGGCCAGCCGGATCGTTTCATGCTTGTTGAACTGGGGCCGGGGCGCGGCACGCTCATGGCGGATGTCCTGCGCACGCTCCGCAAGGCAGCCCCGGCATGTGCCGCTGCCGCCCAGCTCCACCTCGTTGAAACCAGCACGGCGCTGCGCGCGAGGCAGCAGGCGGCCGTGGGCCACGCCACCTGGCATGACCGGCTGGAGGATGTGCCGGACGCCCCGATGATCCTGATCGCCAACGAGTTCTTCGATGCCCTGCCGATCCGCCAGTGGGAGTGCCGCGGCGGCCGCTGGCGCGAACGCGTGATCGGGCTGGAGAATGACCGCCTGACACTGGGCCTCGGTGCCGAGGTGTTGGGGCCGCCGGGCCGGGAGGGCGACATTCTCGAACCTGCCCCCGCGCGCGAGGAGATCGCCCGCCATATCGGCCAGCGTCTCGCGGCGCATCCCGGTGCGGCACTCGTCATCGACTATGGTCATCTTGTGCCTGCCCCCGGTGATACGCTGCAGGCCATGCGCCAGCATCGTTTCGTGCCCATCACCGAAAACCCGGGCGAGGCCGATCTCACTTCGCATGTCGATTTCGCAGCACTGGCGGGGGCCTTTGCGGCGGGTGGCGGCGTGGTGCATCCGGGCCTCACCCAGCGGCATTTCCTGTTCGCCATGGGGCTTGAACAGCGTATCAATCAATTGGCGGCCAAGGCTGATCCCGCAACCGCTGCAACCCTGCACCGGCAAATGGCGCGGCTTGCGGATGAGGATCAGATGGGTAACCTGTTCAAGGTGCTTGGCGTTACCTCGCCGGGCCGGATGACGCCCTATCCGTTTGGACAGACATGATTGAATCGGATGCCCTCCGCCTCGGCGGCATTTCACACGGCTTCTTCACCCGCGAGGGCGGCGTGTCCGGCGGCCTGTTCACTTCGCTCAACTGCGGCATGGGTTCGGGCGACGCGCGCGACTGCGTGCTCGAGAACCGCGCGCGCGTGGCGGGGCAGCTGGGGGTCAGGCCCGAATGCCTGCTGTCCGCCTGGCAGGTGCACAGCGCGGAGGCGGCCGTTGTCACCGGCCCGTGGGAGGGCGAAGAACGCCCACGCGTGGATGCGCTTGTGACGCGCACCCCGGGCTTGGGGCTTGGCGTTCTCACCGCCGATTGCGGCCCGGTGCTGTTCGCCGACCCGGAGGCGCGTGTCATCGGGGCTGCCCATGCGGGCTGGAAGGGTGCGCTCTCGGGTGTCACCGACCGTACCATCGCTGTGATGGAAGAGCAGGGGGCAAGGCGGGCCCGCATCATCGCGGTCATAGGCCCCACGATCTCGAAGGCTGCCTATGAGGTGGGGCCGGAATTTCCCGGCCGCTTCACCGAGGCTGATGCCGCCAATGCCCGTTTCTTCACGCCCTCGGCCCGCGCCGGTCATGCCATGTTCGACCTTCCGGCCTATCTCGAAGCCCGCCTGCGCGCGGCGGGTGTGGGCCTTGTGGTCAATCTTTCTCTTTGCACCTTCGGCGACGAGCGGCGATTCTTCAGCTACCGCCGTGCCACCCACCGCAATGAACAGGATTATGGCCGCCTGATCTCGGCCATCGCACTGACCTGAAGGAGAGCCTTACATGGCACTGCATTTTGAACGCGCCGAATACACCCGCCGCATCAAGGCCACCATCGCCGCGATGGAGGCACAGGGGCTCGACGGATTGCTGATGTTCCAGCAGGAGAGCATGTATTACCTCACGGGCTACGACACCTTCGGCTTCTGCTTCTTCCAGTGCCTTTACCTGGGGGCTGACGGCAAGCTGGCGCTGCTCACGCGCTCGGCCGATCTCCGCCAGGCGCAGCATACTTCGATCATCGACGATATCCGGATCTGGACCGATGAAGCCGGTGCAAAGCCCGCCGCCCAATTGCGCGACATGCTGGCGAGCCTCAAGTGCAAGGGCAAGCGGCTCGGCATCGAGAACCAGTCCTATGGCCTCACCCACGCCAATGGAAAATCCGTCGATGCGGCGCTCGAAGGCTTCTGCAAGCTGAGCGACGCGAGCGACCTCGTGAACATGATTCGCGTGGTGAAGTCGCCCGCCGAACTCAGATATGTGCGCAAGGCCGGTGAACTGGGCGACGCGGCGCTGAAAGCGGCGGTCCGCAAGACCCGGGCCGGGGCCGATGAGGGTGACATCCTCGCCGCGCAGCAGGCGGCCATCTTCGCGGGCGGCGGCGATTATCCCGCCAATGAATTCATCATCGGGTCGGGCCGGGACGCGCTGCTCTGCCGCTACAAGGCGGGCCGCCGCAAGCTCGGCAAGCGCGATCAGCTGACGCTCGAATGGGCGGGCGTCTACCGCCACTACCATGCCGCCTTCATGCGGACCCTCATCATCGGCAAGCCCTCGAAGCAGCACATCGCCATGGATGAAGCGGCCCGCGAGGCGCTGGCGGCGGTTGAGGCGCAGATGGTGCCCGGCCGCACCGCAGGCGATGTGTTCGATGCCCACGCCAGGGTGATGGACGCACATGGCATGAAAAATCACCGGCTCAACGCCTGCGGCTATTCGCTGGGCGCCAAATTCACCCCGAGTTGGATGGACAGCCCCATGTTCTACAAGGACAATCCGGTCGCCATCCAGCCCGGCATGGTGTTCTTCGCCCACATGATCCTGATGAATTCCGAGGCCGGTGCCGCCTATTGCCTTGGGCGCACCTACATCATAGGAAAGAAGGGCCCGGAGCCCGTGTCCAAGGCCCCGCTGGAGATGATAACGCGGTAATCCATGGGTGTGTGGCGTCTCAATGCTTGGTACAGCTTGCCCCGGAGGGTGTACTCCGGGCTCCTGATGGGGCTGATGGCGCTTGTGCTCTCGGCCTGTTCGGCGGGTTCGATCCTGACCGATTCAGGCTCCACTCCTGGTGCCGAGGCCTCCGGCAAGCCGGTTCCGCCCATTGCTTTTCAACAGATCACCGGCGTGCCGCCAGGCAAGCTAGCGGAACTCAAGGTGGCACTCACCGCGGCAGGCAGCCAGCATGCCATCAGTTTCGTCGACGGTGATTTCGGCGCTGGCGTCTTCGGCCTGAGTGGCACCGTCAGGGCTTCCACCGAACCAGCCGGGGTGCGGCTTGTCTATCAGTTCCAGTTCCGTGATGCCGAAGGCGTGCTGATCGACAATATCGATGGCGAGGACAATGCCGGCGTCTTCACTGGTGCCGACCCGTGGGTGGCCGTCACCCCCGCCGTGATGGAGCGTATTGCACGGCGCACGGCAGATGCCATGGCCCGCAAGCTCTCCAGCATGGGCTATGCGGCACGGCTTGCTGCGCTCACCGCGCCGCCGCCGGAACTGTTCGCGCGCGCCGGATCGGGCGCTGCCCGCGAGATTGATTTTGAAACCGTGAATGGTCCGGGCTTTGCCGCCCTCGGCAACAGCCTGTTTGCCGATGCCGACAAACACGTCGAGCATGAGGAAATCGCGCCCAGTGTGGCCTCCGTCCTGCCCATTCCGGGAGAGGGGCACATGCCGCGGGTGGCCGTGTCGGACCAGGCCTTCGCGGCCGCGCCCCCGGCGGAGAATGACACCGGCACGGCCTACGGTGGTGAACCTGCCGCAGCCAGCGCCGCACCGGCTGCCGAGCCCGAGGCACCGCCGAAAAAACTGAAGCCCGGGCAGCGCGCCATCCGCGCGGTCGCGGTGGTGCCGGTCGTTGGCTCTCCGGGGCCGGGCGATGCCGAACTGACCGCCGCCATGCGCAAGACCCTCTCTTCGGCCGGCTGGCCGGTGGTGAGCAAGCCGCAGGCCGACGCGCTCACTCTACAGGGCCGGGTACAGCTTGCCGACAAGGGCGGCGGCAAACAGGCGGTCGCCGTCAACTGGGAGGTGAAAACCCCGGACGGCAAGACGCTGGGCGATGTGAAGCAGGCCAATGAGGTTCCGGCAGGCGCCCTCGACGGCGGCTGGGGCGATGCCGCCTTCAGCG
>JBIIGF010000239.1:0-4329 GCA_044236665.1 Aestuariivirga sp.
ACCGCCCTTGGCACGCTCGGCGTAATGCACGAAATGCCAGTCGGTGGGACAGCCGTTCACGGCCTTGTACTGCGCCATGGGCGATACGACGATGCGGTTCTTGAGGCGCATGCCGCGCAGCGTGAAGGGTGCGAACATCGGCGCGCGGCCTGTCTCGCCGCCCGCCTGCTGCTGGAACCAGTCTTCCGCCGCGCGGAGCCATTGCGGATCGCGGAGCCTCAGGTTCTCGTGGCTGATACGCTGGCTGCGGGTGAGCAGCGAATAGGCGAATTGTAGCGGCGGCAGGTCGAGATAGCGTTCGACCTCCTCGAACCATTCGAGCGAATTGCGCGCCGCGGATTGCAGCCTGAGCACTTCGACGCGGCGTTCCTCCTGGTAGCGCTGGAAGGCCTCGGCCATGGTGGGTTCGGAGTGCAGGTAGTCGGCAAGTGCGATGGCGCTGTCGAAGGCGAGGCGCGAGCCGGAGCCGATGGAGAAATGCCCGGTCGCCGCCGCATCGCCCATCAGCACGATGTTGTCATGATACCACGTCTCGCAGATGACGCGTGGAAACTGCATCCACACGGCGGAGCCGCGGAGATGCGCGGCATTCGACATCAGCGCATGGCCGCCCAGGTGCTGCGCGAAGATCTTCTCGCAGGTGGCGACCGTCTCTTCCTTCGACATCTTGTCGAAGCCCCAGCGTGTCCATGTCTCGGGCAGGCATTCGACGATGAAGGTCGCGGTGTCGGCATCGAACTGGTAGACATGCGCCCACACCCAGCCGTGCTCGGTCTCCTCGAAGATGAAGGTGAAGGCATCGTTGAATTTCTGATGCGTGCCGAGCCAGATGAACTTGCACAGCCGCATGTCGATGTCGGGCTTGAAGACCTCCGCGAATTCCTTGCGCACGACCGAGTTGATGCCATCGCAGGCGACCACGAGGTCATAGTCGTGTGCATACTCGGCGGCTGACCTGAACTCGGTCTGGAACGCAAGCTCGACACCCAGTTCGCGTGCGCGCTCCTGCAACAGGATCAGCATCTGCTTGCGGCCGATGCCGGCAAAGCCATGGCCGCCCGACACGGTGCGCTGGCCCCTGTGCACCACCGCAATGTCATCCCAGTAGGCGAAATGGCTGCGGATCGCTTCGGTGCTCTTCGGGTCGTTCTTCTGCATGCGGGAAAGCGCGTCATCGGAGAGCACCACGCCCCAGCCGAACGTGTCATTGGCCCGGTTGCGCTCCAGCACGGTCACCTGGTGGGAGGGGTCGCGAAGCTTCATCGAGATCGCGAAATAGAGGCCCGCGGGGCCGCCTCCGAGACACAGAATCTTCATGGCCAAAAGCTCCTCATTCGAGGCCTGAAGGCTTGCATGGGCTCTCAGTTATTTCAAGTTTAAAATTTTTGAACTTGAAATTGTGGTGAGACCAGGCATCATGCGCCATCATGGATGACCTGCTGATCGACCGGCGGGATGGGTGGGTCAAGCTCACCCTGAACCGCCCTGCCGCCCGCAATGCCCTGAACAGCGCGTTGCTCAGGCACCTGTCGGAAACGCTTGTGGCGCTGGCGGAGGATGAAGCCTGCCGCGCCGTTCTGTTGTGCGGAGCAGAGGGCAACTTCGCGGCGGGTGCTGATATCGGCGAGATCGCCCACAAGACCTCCGCCGAAGGGGCCATCGACCCGCGCAAGGATTACTGGGCGTTGATCCGGCGCTTTCCCAAGCCTTTCATCGCCGCGGTGGATGGTTTTGCCCTGGGTGGTGGCTTCGAACTGGCGCTGATGGCGGACCTGATCATCGCAGGCGGCAGCGCGCGCCTGGGCCTTCCTGAAACCAATCTCGGCCTCATTCCGGGGGCGGGTGGCGGGCAGAGGCTTCTGGCGCTGGCGGGCCGGGCGCGGGCCAGCCGCATGGTGCTGACTGGCGAGATCATCGATGCTGCAACGGCGGAAGCCTGGGGCATCGTGGCCTGGCGGGTCGAGGGATCGGCCGTCGCGGAGGGCGAAAGCCTCGTGGAGAAACTGTCGCGGCGCGCGCCGCTGGCGCTGGCGGCGGCAAAGCAGGCGCTCGTCGCCGGTGATGAGGGCGCCCGTGCCTTCGCGTTGGAGCGCTCCCTGTTCGAGGCGCTGCTCGACAGCGCCGACAAGGCGGAAGGCATCGCCGCCTTCCGCGACAAGCGCAAGCCGGAGTTCAAAGGCGCATGACGGAGGTGCCGGTGATCGGGGTCGTCGGGCTCGGCACCATGGGCCTCGGCATCGCGCAACTCTTTGCGCAGGCAGGTCATCGGGTGATCGCCACCGACGCACATCAGCCAACCCGCGATAGCGCCCGCGCACGCCTTGCAGATGCGCTCGACCAGCGCGTGAAGGCCGGCAAGCTTGCGGCCAGCGACCGGGACATGACGCTCGCCAGGCTCGTGACGGTTGACGATGTGGCCGAATTGGCGCCCGCGCGCCTCGTCATCGAGGCGGTGGTCGAAGACCTCGCCATCAAGCAGGCGTTGTTCGCGGAGCTCGAGCGCCACGTGGCGCCGGATGCGGTGCTGGCCACCAACACCTCCTCCCTGCCGGTTTCCGCCATCATGCAGACATTGCAGCACCGGGAGCGCGGCATCGGCCTCCACTTCTTCAATCCCGCGCCGGTCATGAAGCTCGTGGAACTGATCGTTCCGCTGCTTGCCGCTCCGGCCGCCGCTGGTTTCGCGCGCGATGTGACGGCCGCCGCGGGCAAGACGGTCATCGCCTGCAAGGATACGCCGGGCTTCATCGTCAACCGTTGTGCCAGGCCCTTCTACGGCGAGGCGCTGGCGATGCTCGAAGAGGGCCGCAGCGCCTCCGACATCGACGCCGCGATGCTGAAAGCCGGATACAGGCTTGGTCCCTTCAGCCTCATCGACCTGATCGGGGCTGACATCAACCTTGCGGCCACGCGCGGGCTTTCGGCCGCGATGGGCGGCCACCCGCGCTATCATGTGTTCGACGCGCTGGCGCGGCAGGTTGCATCAGGCCATCTCGGGCGCAAGACGGGGCAGGGCTTCCTCTATCCCGCAACGCCGGGTGAGGCGCCCGCCGACAGCGCGGAGATCGCCCTCCGCATCGAGGCAGTGCTCGCCAATGAAGCGGCCTTCCTCTCCGAAGAAAGTGGCCTTGCCCCCACCGATATCGACACGGCCTTGAAACTCGGCCTCAACTTTCCGCGCGGGCCTTTCGAATCGGCCCGCCGCCATGGGCGCGTGGCAATCCGCGCCATGCTGGCGGCCCGCCACGCCGCAGCGCCGCCGCATCTTGGTGCGCGCTATGAGATCAGTAACGCACTCGCGTAAAAGGACAGGGCATGGACGTCTTCATCTGCGACTATCTGAGAACCCCCATCGGCCGCTTCGGTGGTTCGCTGGCGCATGTGCGCACCGATGATCTTGCCGCCATTCCCATCAAGGCGCTCATGGCGAAACATCGCGGGCTCGACTGGCAGGCGGTCGATGATGTGATCCTCGGCTGTGCCAACCAGGCGGGCGAGGACAATCGCAACGTTGCACGCATGGCCTCGCTTCTGGCCGGGCTTCCGGCCAGCGTGCCGGGCGTTACCGTGAACCGGCTCTGCGGTTCCGGCATGGATGCGGTGGTCATGGCGGCACGCGCCATCAAGGCCGGCGAGATCGACCTCGCCATCGCGGGTGGTGTTGAATCGATGTCGCGCGCGCCCTTCGTCATGCCGAAGCCCACCGAGGCCTTTTCCCGGCATGCGGAAATCCATGACACGACAATCGGCTGGCGCTTCGTGAACCCGCTGCTGAAAGCGCAGTACGGGATCGACTCCATGCCCGAGACGGCAGAGAACGTGGCGGAGGACTGCGGCATCTCGCGCGCCGATCAGGATGCCTTTGCGCTTCGCTCGCAGGCACGGGCCGCCGCCGCGCAGGAGAACGGCCGCCTGGCGCAGGAGATCACCCCCGTGATCATTCCGCAGCGCAGGGGCGATCCGGCCGTGGTCGAGAAGGACGAGCATCCCCGCCTCACGACCTTCGAAGCACTGGCGAAGCTTCCCGCTCCTTTCCGCGCGGGCGGCAGCGTCACGGCGGGCAATGCCTCAGGCATCAATGATGGTGCGGCCGCGCTCCTCATCGCGTCCGAGGCGGCCGTGAAGCGGCATGGCCTTACACCGCTGGCACGGGTTCTCGGCGCGGCAACGGCCGGCATCGCGCCGCGCATCATGGGCCTTGGCCCCGTGCCCTCCACGCAGAAGCTCTGTGCGAAACTGGGGCTCACAGCGTCACTATTCGATGTGATCGAGTTGAACGAGGCCTTCGCCGCACAGGGCATCGCTGTGCTGCGCCAGCTTGGCATTGCT
>JBIIGF010000240.1:0-4326 GCA_044236665.1 Aestuariivirga sp.
CCGTGCCGCAGGCCTACAACAATCGCGGCCTGGCGTTGCAGGCCCTCGCAAAACGCGATGATGCGTTGCGGGACTTCAGCAAGGCCATCCAGCTGAAGCGCGACTATGCGGAGGCCCACTACAATCAGGGCAATGTCCTGCGCGAGAAGGGCCAGCTGAACGAGGCCGGCGAGTCCTTTGCGAGGGCCATTGCGATCAATGCCGCCATTCCCGAATTTCACAATGGCGTCGGCGTGCTGCTGAAGGACCGCAAAGACTGGCAGGGCGCGCTCCGCAACTTCGACAAGGCGCTGTCGCTCCGCCCCAACTATCTCGATGCCATGGTGAACCGGGGCAATGCCTTGCGCGAACTGGGTTTGCTCCCTGAGGCGCTGGCCGCTTGCGACAGCGCCCTCAAGCTCAACCCCGCCCATGCCGAGGCCTGTGGCAACCGCGGCAACGTGCTCCAGCAACTTGGGCGTTACCTTGAGGCAATCGCCGCCTTCGACAGGGCCATCAGCCTGAAACCCGGCTATGCGGAAGCGCACCTGAACCGCGGCAATGCCTTGAAAGAACTTTTGCGTTTTCAAGATGCCCTTGCCAGCTACGACAGGGCGATCAGCGTGCGGCCGGATTATGTGGAGGCCCATATCAGCCGGGGCGCAGTGCTGCGGGAACTGGGCCTCCTCGATGAGGCGGTGGCAAGCTACCAGACGGCACAGGCACTCGATCCCCGCCACGCCGGCACCTGGTTCGGCCTTGCGCGCATCGATGCCGAGCTTGGAAACTTTGCGGAGGCCGAACGAAAATACATACAGGCGAGGCAGCTTGACCCACAGGATGTCTCCAGTCTGATCGGCATGGCCGATGTGCGGAAATACGAGGCTGGCGATCCGATCGTCACCGCCATCGAGGACAGCCTGCAACGCAACGACCTGCCCGCCCAAGCGCGCGGCTTGCTGCACCACGCCCTCGCCAAGATCCGGAATGATCAGGGCGCGTATGACGAGGCCTTCACCAACTACGCCATCAGCAAGCGCCATCTGAATTCGAAATTCGACATGGATACCCACTTGCGCGGTTACGCCATGCTGAAGGACGTGTTTTCACCAGCCTTCTTCGCCGAGCGCGCAGGATTTGGAAACGCCGATGAGCGGCCGGTGTTCATCGTCGGCATGCCGCGCTCGGGCACCACGCTTGCCGAACAGATCCTCGCCAGCCACCACCGGGCGGAAGGGCTCGGCGAACTCACCACCTTCCCGGACATCATGGCGAGGCTCGGCGGCGGGCTGCAGAATCCCTTACAGTTCCGGCAAGCGGTGCTTGGTCTTTCGGCGGCGGATGTGAACCGGCTGGCGGAGGACTATCTCGCCGTCTATCGCGGCCATTCCGGCGACACCTTGCGCTTCATCGACAAGCGGCCGCATAACTTCGAATGGCTGGGCATGATTGCGCTCCTGTTCCCGCGCGCGCATGTCATTCACTGCCGGCGCAACCCGCTCGACAATTGCGTGTCGATGTTCATGCAGAACTTCAACGCGACGCATGGCTACAACCAGGATCTTGAAACGCTCGGGCAATACTATGTGGCCTATGAAGGCCTGATGCAGCACTGGGACGGCGTCTTGCCGATTCCGATGCGGGACTGCGTGTATGAGACCGTGGTCGGCAATCTGGAGGAGTCAGCGCGCGCTCTCGTCGCCTTCCTTGGCCTCGACTGGGACCCTGCCTGTCTCAACTATCACGAGACCGACAGGCGGGTGAACACGCCATCGCGCTGGCAGGTCCGTCAGCCATTGTATGATAAGTCGGTGGGCCGCTGGCGGCGCTATGGCTCCCATCTCGAACCGCTCAAGACAGCGCTGGGGCTGTCCGCGTAAAAAAGAGGCCAATCCCTTTTACGGATTGGCCCCTTGGTCAGGTCCCGCAGGCGAGGTCAGACAAGCGGTTGGTACTCCGGCTTGTAGACATGCTGGCGGATGAAGGCCTCGTAATCCGCCGGGCGGGCAACCCGGGCCAGGCCGCTGTCGAACACGAGTTTCGCCACACGGGCCGCCGTCTTGATCTCGATCTCAAGCATGTTCTCCTGCTTGGGATAGAGCAGCCCCTGCTTCAGAAGATCGGCCGGGACCTGATCGGCAACCGCTCGCGCGGCTTCGATGAACATCTGATCGGTGACACGCGTGGCCTCGGTCGCGAACACCGCCATGCCGACGGCTGGGAAGATGTAGAAGTTATTGGCCTGTCCCGGCAGATAGGTGACGCCGTTCAGCACCACGGGATCGAACGGGACGCCCGCCGCATAGATCGCCCTGCCCCTGGACCAGCCATAGGCCTGTTCGGCCGTGCACTCGGCATGATCGGTCGGATTGGACAAGGCGAGGATGATCGGGCGCTCATTGTGGGCGCACATGGCCTCGACGACGTTCTGCGAGAATGCCCCGCCGATCGTGCTGACACCGATGATGGTGGTCGGCTTCAGGTCGTTGATGGCGGCCACGAAGTCCTTGCAGGGCGAATGCGGATGCGCATAGGGCTTCTGGAAATCGACGAGGTCGGTGCGGCTCGGTTCGAGCAGTCCGTTGACGTCGAACATGTGAACGCGCGAACGCGCCTCTTCGAGGGTCAGCCCCTCCTCCACCAGCGCGCTGCACAGCAGATTGGCGAGGCCGATACCGGCCGAACCCGCCCCCAGGAACAGGTAGGTCTCATCGCTGAGCTTGCTGCCCTTCACCTTGCAGGCGTTGATCATGCCGGCCAGCGTGATCCCGGCCGTGCCCTGCACATCATCATTGTACACGCAGTACTTGTCTCGGTAACGCTCCAGCAGGTGCACGGCGTCAACGCCGGTCCAGTCCTCGAAGTGGATGCAGCACTTGGGGAACACCTCCTGCACCGCCTCCACAAACTCGTCGACGAAGGAATAGAGATCGGCCGTCGCCGGGCGCTTCTGGCGAAGGCCCAGATAAAGCGGATCGGCAAGGTAGGGTTCGTTGTTGGTACCGGCGTCCAGATACATCGGCAGCAGATATTGCGGCGGAACGCCCGCGGCGGCCGTGTAAAGCTGTAGCTTGCCGATCGGGATGCCCATGCCATTGGCGCCAAGGTCGCCAAGGCCCAGAATCCGCCCACCATCTGTGACACAGATGAAGCGGATGTCCTTCACGGGCCAGTTGCGGAGGATCTCCTTCACGCGGCCACGCCGCGTGATCGACAGGTACACGCCACGCGGCTGGCGGAAGATATGCCCGAACTTGAGGCAGGCTTCGCCAATGGTCGGGTCATAGACGATGGGCAGAAAACGCGCCGGATCCGACATCACGGTCTTGTAGAAGAGCACCTCGTCGTGATCGAGGAGGTTCATCAGGTAAATATACTGGGCGAGTGGATTGGGTTGCTTTGAAAGCTGCAGCAGAACGCGCTTCAACTGCAAGTCTATGCTTTCCGTGACATCGGGCACGAGGCCGACGAGGCCAAACGCCTCCTTCTCGGCTTCGGAGAATCCCGTTGCCTTGTTGAGAGCCGGATCCTGAAGAAGGTCCAGGCCTTTCTTGCTGCTTGGCATTGTAGTGTTCCCCTCACTAGGTGGCATTGACGAACCGATGTCGAATAAGTTGCTGTGAACCAAATTGCGTACACGGCGAAGACACGCGTAGCGGATACGCATGAAGTCGCCGATCAACGTGCATCCCGCCCGGAACTTCCGTGGGCCGGGAGGACGTAAGGTGACGCTCTGAGCAATTCAAGCAGCAATCTCCGCCATCCACCTGAATTGCCGGTACCTGCCTTCATCACGTTGAAAGACGCGAAAACAAAGTCACGGGCGATACCCGGCCATATTTGCAACATTACCACCTGCGAACTAAGCTTACACTGAAACATTGGAGTGACTGTGATGCGATTGACGATCCTGCCATGCCTTGCTTTGGCGGTTCTTGCGATACTGCCATTCAACCCGCATGGTGCCGCTGCCGAGACAGTTGTCTACTGCAAGTACATCGGCGTGCCGAAAGGCTGTGTGGCAAAGAAGGGCGTGGTGCTGGCACCGGCACCCGTGGTGCGTGCTGCAACCCCCGGCGTCAATACGCCAGTCAACCGCGGCGGTCCTGTCAACCGGTTGGGACGCCGCTGAATTCAAGCCGATGACGGAAGCCACAGTGTAAAGACCCGCCCCGGACAGGGGCGGGGAATGTTTTGCCGCGATACGGTGCGTGAAGCCTCAGAACCGCATCTTGCCTGTCGCGCGCAGTACGGTGAAATTCGTTGCCGCATCCCAGTCCGCCGCGAGGTCCAGGCGGCTTGGAGAGCGCATGTCGTTCGATGAGAGATCGACATAGAGCATTTCGG
>JBIIGF010000241.1:0-4296 GCA_044236665.1 Aestuariivirga sp.
CTGTGACGTGACGAAGGCCCGCGCCAGGCTTGGCTTTCAGGCCAACAGCAGTTTCACCAATGGCCTCGCCGAACTGACGCAGTGGGTGGCACGCCAGACAGCGACCGACATGGTCGAGGATGCCCGCCGCGAACTTGAACGGCGGGGGCTGGTGGCGTGACGCGCATTGCCATCTACGGGTCGAGCCTGCTGTCATCCTACTGGAATGGTGCCGCAACCTACTACCGGGGGCTTATCCGCAACCTGGCCGCCATCGGATATAACATCACCTTCTATGAGCCCGACGTCCGCGAGCGGCGACAGCACAGGGATATGGATCCGCCCGAGTGGTGCCGTTGCGTGGTCTATCCTCCCACTGCGGAGGGCGTCCGCCAGGTGACGGATGAGGCTGCCAATGCCGAAATCGTCATCAAGGCGGGCAAGAGTGGCCTCTTCGACCATGAACTTCTGGCAGGCGCGCTGAAGGCGGCGCGGCCTGACTCGCTGCGCCTGTTCTGGGATCTCGACGCGCCCGCCACCTTGCAGGAAATCCGCGGCAATGATCTTCATCCGCTGCGCCAGGCGCTCCCCCAGCTTGACGGTGTCATGACAAACGGCGGCGGCCCGCCAGTCGTGGCGGGCTACACCGCGCTGAAGGCTCGGCGCTGCCTGCCGGTCTATGCGGGGCTTGATCCGGCAACCCACCATCCCGTCACGGTGGAAGCGGGCCTGACGGGCGACCTCGCATTCCTCGGCAACCGCTTGCCGGATCTTGAAGCGCGGTTGGAGGAGTTCTTCCTCACGCCGGCACGGAACATGGCAGCACGGCGCTTCAGGCTCGGCGGATCAGGATGGGAAGACAGGGAGGTTCCGCCCAATGTCACGAAGCTCGGCCATGTCAATGGCCGGGAGCACAATGGCTTCCACCGCTCCTGTCTTGCGGTGCTGAGTGTGGTGCGCGGCGGCATGGCGGCCGCCGGGTTTTTTCCCGCCGCGCGGATGTTCGAGGCAGCGGGTGCGGGTGCCTGCCTGATCACCGATCACTGGGAGGGCATCGGCTATTTCCTGAAACCGGGGGAACAGGTGCTGATCGCGCGCGATGGCAAGGACGTGGTGGATCATCTTGCCAGCCTGACGCCGGAACGCGCGAAACAGATTGGGCTCAGCGCGCTGGAGCATGTGCTGATGCACCACACCTATGCCAACCGGGCCGCGGAAGCCGATGCTGTTCTGCGGGCCGAATTGCAGCGCAAGCGCGGCACCGCTGCAGCCTAGGGCGGCATGGCGAAAGCTTGCGGGGAATTGATCCGCAGAATTGGCGTGAGCGGGTCCCGAACCCGCATCGCGGACATCAGACGTCGAGGTTGGCGACGCTCAGCGCGTTCTCGCGGATGAAGTCACGGCGCGGCTCCACCACATCGCCCATCAGCTTGGTGAAGATGTCATCGGCTTCGTCGAGTTCCGCCACCTTCACCCTCAGCAACGTACGCACATTGGGGTCGAGCGTCGTTTCCCACAATTGCTCGGGGTTCATCTCGCCCAGGCCTTTGTACCGCTGCAGGGCAATGCCCTTGCGCCCGAAGGCGAAGACCGCATCAAGCAGGGAGGTGGGGCCGAAGATATCCGTCTCGCCATCCTTGCGGCGCAGCCTTGCGGGCGCACCGTAGATCTCCTGAAGGTGGCTGGCCTTGCGGTCAAGGCGCAGCGCATCGGCGGAGCCGATCAGCTTGCCGTCCAGCGTCCAGTTCTCCTTCACGCCGCGCACCTCGCGGGTGAAACTCAAGCCGCCATCGGCGGTGGGCTCGCCGATCCAGCCGCGCTCGGTCTCCTCCGCGATGACATCGAGGCGGCGGGCGATATCGGCGGCGGCCTCCTGGGCCTGTGCGGCGCTGGCCAGCACTTCCGGGTTCAGCACGCCGGCAATCGCCGCCTGCTCGATGAGCGGGCGCGGATAGCGCGAATGCAACGCATCAAGCGCGGAGCGGATTGACAGCGCTTCCTCCACGATGGCGCGGAGATCGGCACCACCGCGCTCCGTGCCATTGGCAAGGATGAGCGAGGTGTTCTCGAGGCCGGTGTCGACCAGGTAATCCTCAAGCGCCTTCGAATCCTTCAGATATTGTTCGGACGAGCCGCGCTTCACCTTGTAGAGCGGCGGCTGGGCGATGTAGAGGTGGCCGCGCTCGATGATCTCGGGCATCTGCCGGTAGAAGAAGGTCAGCAGCAGCGTGCGGATGTGGGCGCCGTCCACGTCGGCGTCGGTCATGATGATGATCTTGTGGTAGCGCAGCTTGTCGGCGTTGAATTCCTCACGCCCGATGCCGGTGCCGAGTGCGGTGATGAGTGTCCCGATTTCCGCCGATGACAGCATCTTGTCGAAACGCGCGCGCTCGACGTTGAGGATCTTGCCGCGCAGGGGCAGCACCGCCTGGTTCTCGCGGTGGCGCGCCTGCTTGGCGGAACCGCCGGCCGAGTCACCCTCGACGATGAACAGTTCGGACTTGGCCGGGTCGCGCTCCTGGCAATCCGCCAGCTTGCCGGGCAGCGAGGAGATGTCGAGCGCACCCTTGCGCCGCGTCAGCTCGCGCGCCTTGCGCGCCGCTTCGCGCGCCGCTGCGGCTTCGACCACTTTCGAAACAATCGAACGCGCCTCGCTCGGGTGTTCCTCGAACCAGGTGCCGAGCTGCTCGTTCACCAGGTTCTCGACCACCGGACGCACCTCCGAGGATACAAGCTTGTCCTTGGTCTGCGAGGAGAACTTGGGGTCCGGCACCTTGACGGAGAGCACGCAGGTGAGCGCCTCACGCGCGTCGTCACCTGTCAGCTGCACCTTCTCCTTCTTGGCGATGCCGCTGTCATTGGCATAGTTGTTGACAACGCGGGTCAACGCGCCGCGGAAGCCCGCCAGATGCGTTCCGCCGTCGCGCTGCGGAATGTTGTTGGTGAAGCACAGCACGTTCTCGTGGTAGCTGTCGTTCCACCACAGGGCGCAATCGACGGTGATGCCATCCTTCTCCCCGTGGATCATGATCGGCTGCGGCAGCACGGCCTGCTTGGTGCGGTCGAGATAGCGCACGAACGCCGCGATGCCGCCCTCGTAGAACAATTCGACGGCCTTCTCCTCGACACCGCGCCGGTCGGTGAGGATGACGCGCACACCCGAATTGAGGAAGGCCAGTTCGCGCAGGCGGTGTTCCAGTGTGGCGAAGTCGAACTCGGTCTTGGTGAAGGTCTCGGGCGAGGGAAGGAAGGTCACTTCCGTGCCACGCCTGTCCGGCGCATCACCCACCACCTTCAGGGGCGCATCCGGGTCGCCATGGCTGAAGCTCATGAAGTGCTCCTTGCCATTGCGGAAGATGGTGAGCTTGAGCTTGGTAGACAGCGCGTTGACGACCGAAACACCCACGCCATGCAGGCCGCCGGACACCTTGTAGGAATTCTGGTCGAACTTGCCGCCCGCATGAAGCTGGGTCATGATCACCTCGGCGGCGGACACGCCCTCGCTCGGGTGAATGTCGGTCGGGATGCCGCGGCCGTTGTCAGTTACCGTGCAGGACCCATCGGGGTTGAGCGTGACCGTGACATGCGTGGCATGGCCGGCGAGCGCCTCGTCGATCGCGTTGTCCACCACCTCATAGACCATGTGATGGAGGCCGGACCCGTCATCGGTATCGCCGATATACATGCCGGGGCGCTTGCGCACCGCATCGAGGCCCTTGAGGACCTTGATCGAATCCGCGCCATAGGTGCCGCCAGCGGTGTTGTCCGTATCTGACATCAGCGTTCCATCACTTCCCTGACCTGGCCGTCCTCCACATGGAAGATCGCACCATGGCCGCCAATTGCTTCGAACAGCTGGGCATCTGTTCCGGTCATCCAGCTCTGCGCCCCGAGGGCGGCCAAAGCCTCCAGCAAACTTCTCCGCCGCGCCCGGTCGAGATGCGCGGCAACCTCGTCGAGCAGCAGGATCGGCGGAGACCCCGCCAGTGCCATCACGGCCCTCGCCTGCGCCAGCACGAGGCCGATCAGCAACGCCTTCTGCTCGCCCGTGGAGCACTGGCCGGCCGGCATCCGCTTGGCCCCGTGCGCCACATCCAGATCACTCCGGTGAGGCCCCCTGAGGGTGCGGCCCGCGGCCCGGTCAAGACCCCGCGAATCGCGTAAAATACTACGATATTCATCCTCGACTTGCACGGCCGGCTTTACCGCCACGAGGCTCTCGATCTCGCCATCCACAGAGACATCCGCCCAAGGGAAGGAACTGGCGTCACGCCCTTCCGATATATGGGTCTGGAGAGCTTCCAATCCAACCAGCCG
>JBIIGF010000242.1:0-4294 GCA_044236665.1 Aestuariivirga sp.
AAATGCCTGCAATCAAGGAGCACGCCCCATGAATTTCGAAGACCTGCCGAAAAAGCCAGCCGGGATCGTCATCGGCGAGAACCTCGATCTGCTCTCGGTGGCCGAGTTGGAGCAGCGCGTGCAGGCACTTGAGGCGGAAATCCTGCGGGTGAAGGCCGTCGCGCAATCAAAGCGGGACTCGAAACACGTGGCGGATGCATTTTTCCGGTCCTGACCGGCGCAGTTGCACCAAATTGAACGGCCGCGCGGCGACTGTTAAGCTTTGAGTAAGGAATTAACGATATTTGTAAATATTGTAATCCTTGACCGGATTGCTCCGGGTGGCCCTCCAGCCACCCTGTTTGACGCCTCCCTGTTTAAAAACTCCAAGCCGTGCGGGCTCCGTGCGGCTTTTTTCTGTTGCGGCTGGCATCGCTCTTGCTTCCTTTGAAGGCATTGCGCGAAACGGGAGCCGCGATTGACCACAGGCTGAACCAAGGTCAATATCGGACAACCGTTCCGCTCACCCTGAATGAGCAGCCAAGGAATTTTATGATGTCGTCTGACGGCGTTTCACCCATCACCGTGGATTTCCTCTCGCGTTTCACCGCGTCGGAGCAGTTCGACAAGGTGTTCAAGGAGGGCATGGGGCTGGTGGAGGAAACCGCCAACTACCTCGATGGGCCGGGCCGCCAGGATGCCCGCCTGCTCGACCGCCATGGCGCCATCGCCTATGCCACCGAGAGCATGCGGCTGACGACGCGGCTGATGCAGCTTGCCTCATGGCTTCTCCTGCAGCGCGCCATCGGGGCGGGCGAAATGAACCAGGACGAGATGCGCAAGGAAAAGCACCGCGTGAACCTCGCTGACATCGGGCGTGGCAATCCGCTGAATGGCGCGGAACAGCTTCCGCAGGCGCTTCTCGACATCGTCGATCGCTCCCTTGCCCTGCACCAGCGCGTACTGAAGTTCGATGCCATGCTGAACGTGCAGGCCAAGGCTGAGTTGGGGGCTGCGCCGAGCCCGGTGAGCAGCCAACTGGACCGTATCGCCGCCGTGTTCAGCCCGGGCCGCCCCTGATCCCCCCGCTCTCCCGCAGGGCGCCAGCCCTTGTTCTTGCCGGACTGATGCTCAAGGCCGGAGCGGCGCTGGCACAGCCGCCAGCCCTGCCCCAGACCGAAGCCGAGCGCCGCAGCTTTGCCCAAACTGTCTGCAGCGAGATCGACGCGCGCGCCGCCGAGCATGGGCTGCCGCAATCCTTCATGGCGCGGCTGATCTGGAAGGAAAGCCTGTTCGACCCCGGGGCCGTCAGCCCCAAGGGTGCGCAGGGCATCGCCCAGTTCATGCCGGGCACAGCCCGCCTGCGCGGCCTCGCCGACCCCTTCGACCCGCAACAGGCGCTCGCCGCCTCGGCCGCCTATCTGGCGGAACTCAGGGGCAAGTTCGGCAATCTCGGGCGGGCGGCCGCCGCCTATAATGCAGGCGAAGACCGGGTGCGGCGCTGGCTGGCCGGCACCAGCGGCCTGCCCTACGAAACCCAGGACTATGTGTTCTCGATCACCGGGCGGGGCCATGACGAGTGGAAGGCCGATGACGCGGCCTTCGAGATTCCGGCGATTGGCAAGGAAGGCAGCTTTGCCAGCCAGTGCCAGAGCCTCGTGATGCGGGAACTCTCGCCAGAGGCCATCGAGGTGACGCAGGCCAACTGGAAGCCGTGGGGCGTGGTGATTTCCGGCGGCTTCTCGCAAGCCAGGGCGCTGCAGGCCTTCCGCGTCATCCGCAACCGCTACGCGCTGCTGAAGGACGAGGAGCCGCTGGTTGTCAGAAAGCGCAACCGCAGCATGGGGCGGCGCAAGGTGGTGCGGGTGGTGATCGCCCGCGACAGCCGGGCCGAAGCACAGCAACTTTGCCACCGCCTGACGGAACTAGGCGGCATCTGCCTGGTGCAGAAGAACTGAGCGCCCCGGCGATGGACAGCCGGACACGACAAAACCCCAGATTGAAGGCTTGCACCAAAAGAAAGAGCCCGGCCTCACGGGCCGGGCTCTCAACAACCGCCAGATCGGGCGGGATGATTACTTGTTCAGGAACGAGAACTTCTGCTTGAACTTGGACACGCGGCCGCCGCGGTCGAGCAGCGTCTGCTGGCCGCCGGTCCATGCCGGGTGCGACTTGGGGTCGATGTCGAGGTTCATCGTGTCACCTTCCTTGCCCCAGGTGGTGCGGGTCTTGAAGGTGGTGCCGTCGGTCATGACCACGTTGATCATGTGGTAGTCAGGATGGATGCCTTGCTTCATGGCGAAAACTCTCTGGTGTGGCGGGAAGGCCCCGCACAGGGACTTCTGAATTCCGGGTTCGGCGGGCCTATACAGGAGAAGCCGGGGGGAGGCAAGACCAGCTTCCATTCTGCCGCCTATCGGCTAGAAAGCCATCCATGAGCAATTCCTACGAAGATGAAGCCCGGCGCCGGCCGAAGGGCCGCAACCTCCGCCCGCTGTTACGCCTCACGCCGTTCCTGCGCAATTACCGCAGCCAGATGGTCATGGCGCTGCTGGCGCTGCTGGCTGCGGCCGGTGCCACGCTGGCCGTGCCGGTTGCGGTACGCCGCATCATCGACAACGGCTTCACCTCCGCCAATGCGATGCTGGTGGACACATATTTCGTGGCCATGCTGGCGGTGGTGGGAATCCTGGCGCTGGGCTCGGCGCTGCGCTTCTATTTCGTGATGTGGATCGGCGAACGGGTGGTGGCCGATGTGCGCGACCAGATCTTCAGCCATCTGCTGAAGCTCAGCCCCGGCTTTTTCGAAACCCAGCGCTCGGGCGAGGTCGTCTCGCGCCTCACCGCCGACACGACCCAGATCAAGGCTGCCTTTTCCTCCACCGCCTCGATCGCACTGCGTAACCTCGTGATGCTGATCGGTGCTGTCGGCATGATGATCGCGACGAGCCCGAAGCTCGCGGGGCTGTCCGTGCTGGCCCTGCCGCTGCTGGTGCTGCCGCTGGTCACCTATGGCCGCCGGGTGCGGAAGCTCTCGCGCATGGCGCAGGATACGCTGGCCTCTTCCGCCGCCTTCGCCCAGGAGCGGCTGACGGCGGTGACGACGGTTCAGTCCAATGTTCAGGAAGACGCCGCGCGCGCGGCCTTCTCTCAGGCCACTGCGGTGGCCTTCGACGCCGCCGCCCGGCGCACCCTGGCACGCGCCGTGCTCACCGGCCTCATCATCACCGTCGGCGCGGGCGCGGTGGTGGGGCTGCTGTGGTATGGCGCCAACGCCGTGATCGCCGGAACCATGACGGCGGGGACGCTCAGCCAGTTCCTGATCTATGCCATTCTGGCAGCGAGTTCGCTGGGCCAGCTTTCAGAAGTCTGGGGCGAAGTGCAGCTTGCCGCGGGCGCTGCCGAACGCATTTCGGAGCTTCTCGACGAAACGCCCGGCATCGCCGCACCCATGGCACCCCAGCGCCTGCCGGAACCGCCGCAGGGCCGCGTGGCCCTCGACCGCGTGACATTCGCCTATCCGACGCGGCCCGACAGCCCGGCCCTCATCGATGTGTCCTTCGCTGTGAAGCCCGGGGAAACGGTGGCGATCGTCGGCCCTTCGGGGTCCGGCAAGACCACCATCTTCTCGCTCACCCAGCGCTTCTTCGACCCGCAATCGGGAGCAGTCCTGGTCGATGGGGTTGATGTGAAGCGCGCCGTGCCGCAGGAGGTGCGCGAGCGTATTGCCGTTGTTCCGCAGGAAACAGTGATTTTCTCCGGCTCGGTTCTCGAGAACATCCGCTTCGGCAAGCCCGGCGCTTCGGCCGAGGAGGTGCTCGAGGCGGCGCGCGCCGCGCGCGTCGATGAATTCGCCGAACGCCTGCCCCAAGCCTATGACACGCAGGTGGGTGAACGCGGCGTCACCCTCTCTGGCGGCCAGCGCCAGCGCATTGCCATCGCGCGCGCCATTCTCCGCAACGCACCGATCCTGCTGCTTGACGAAGCCACCAGCGCGCTCGATGCCGAAAGCGAAGCCTTCATCCAGCAGGCCATCGAACAGCTGACCGCGAACCGCACGACATTGGTCATCGCCCACCGCCTCGCCACGGTGCGCAACGCCGACCGCATCCTGGTGCTCGACGGCGGGCAACTGGTGGCAGAGGGCAAACATGCGGAGTTGATCAACACCAGCCCACTCTATGCGCGCCTTGCCAAGCTGCAGTTCACCGCGCAGGGCGGATGAGCAGATGCATTCTCCGTGTCCCGTCACCCCGGCGTGGGACGGGATCTAGAGCAAAATGATGTTTGATTGACCTACGCTCGAGTTTCCCTC
>JBIIGF010000243.1:0-4285 GCA_044236665.1 Aestuariivirga sp.
CATCGAATATCTTTGCCGCAACGCGCCGACCGCCGTTTATGAGCTTGAGCATTTCGGCATGCCCTTCTCGCGCACCGAAGAGGGCAAGATCTATCAGCGCCCCTTCGGCGGCCACATGATGAACTTTGGCGATGGCCCGCCGGTGCAGCGCACCTGCGCCGCCGCCGACCGCACCGGCCATGCCATGCTGCACACGCTGTATGGCCAGTCGCTGCGTCACTCGGCGGAATTCTTCATCGAATATTTCGCGCTCGATCTCATCATGGACAATGGCGCCTGCCGCGGCGTCGTCGCCATGTGCATGGAAGATGGCTCCATCCACCGCTTCCGCGCGCATGAGACGATCCTTGCCACGGGTGGCTATGGCCGCGCCTATTTCTCGGCGACGTCTGCCCATACCTGCACGGGCGATGGCAACGCCATGGTTCTGCGTGCCGGGCTTCCCTGCCAGGACATGGAGTTCGTGCAGTTCCATCCGACCGGCATCTATGGCGCGGGCTGCCTCATCACCGAGGGCGCGCGCGGCGAAGGTGGCTACCTCACCAACGCGCAGGGCGAGCGCTTCATGGAGCGTTACGCGCCCTCCGCCAAGGACCTCGCCTCGCGCGATGTCGTCTCGCGCTCGATGACGATTGAAATCCGCGAAGGCCGTGGCGTGGGCGAGCACAAGGACCACATTCACCTGCATCTGGAGCACCTTGACCCCAAGGTGCTGCATGAGCGGCTGCCGGGCATTTCCGAGTCGGCCAAGATTTTCGCCGGCGTGGATGTAACGCGCGAACCGATCCCGATCCTGCCGACGGTTCACTATAACATGGGCGGCATTCCCACCAACTATCACGGCGAGGTTCTGGCGGGTGATCCGTCGGATCCTGAGAAGACCGTGCCCGGCCTGATGGCGGTGGGTGAGGCAGCCTGCGTGTCGGTCCATGGCGCCAATCGCCTGGGCTCCAACTCGCTCATCGACCTCGTGGTGTTCGGCCGCGCGGCGGGGCTTCGCTGCGCTGAACTCGTGAAGCCCGGCATGGGCCATGCGGACCTTCCGGCGGATGCGGGCGAGATGTCGATTGCCCGTCTCGATCATTACCGCTTCGCCAATGGCAAGACACCAACCGCCGAACTG
The DNA here is from genome assembly GCA_044236665.1 of Aestuariivirga sp. Lineage (GTDB taxonomy): Bacteria > Pseudomonadota > Alphaproteobacteria > Rhizobiales > Aestuariivirgaceae > Aestuariivirga. The sequence goes on from JBIIGF010000243.1 coordinate 1,124, forward strand.
CGGCTGCGCATGCAGAAGACCATGCAGGAAGATGCGGCGGTGTTCCGCACCGGCGAAACGCTTGCGCAGGGTGTGAAGCGCCTCAACGAGGTGTGGCAGGGGATTGACGACATCCGCGTCTCCGATCACTCGCTGGTCTGGAACAGCGACCTGATCGAAACGCTGGAATTCGAAAACCTCATCCTGCAGGCGGCTGCCACGGTGGTAAGTGCCGAAGCCCGCACGGAAAGCCGCGGCGCCCATGCCCGCGAGGATTTCCCGAACCGCGATGACGCCAACTGGATGAAGCATTCGCTGGCCTGGACCGACCGTGACAGCAAGACTGTCACGCTCGGCTACCGCCCGGTGCATGACTTCACCATGACCAGCGACATCGACTACATCAAGCCCAAGGCACGCGTTTACTGAGGCATGGATGATGGTTTGGAGCGACCCTTACGCCCGGCCCCTCCCCACAAGGGGGAGAGGGGTAGATGGGAACTCATTCCCCTCCCCCTTGTGGGGAGGGGCTAGGGGTGGGGGTTGGACAATGCCAAATCACCTTGCGCGCAATCTCCGCAGCAACGCCACCCCGGCGGAGCGTGCTCTCTGGCAGCAGTTGCGCCTCCTCAAGTCCGAAGGACGCCACTTCCGCCGTCAGGTTCCGATCGCCGGCTTTGTCGCCGATTTCGCCTGCCATTATCCGAAGCTTGTCGTCGAGCTTGATGGCGGGCAGCATGGCCAGGATCTTGCCAGTGAACGTGATGAACGCCGTTCAGCGGCACTTGCGGCACAGGGTTACAAAGTCCTGCGCTTCTGGAACAGCGAGGTCTTCGAAGCGCTCGAAGGCGTCGTGGACATGATCCGGCACGAAGCGAAGCTACCCACGGTGTTCCAACACGCCGGAGCGACCCCCACCCCTAGCCCCTCCCCACAAGGGGGAGGGGAACAGAATTGAGCTGGAAAGAGACATGGCTGAATTTTCCCTTCCGAAGAACTCCAAGGTCCAGCAGGGCAAGCAGTGGCCGAAGCCTCAGGGCAAGAAGCTCAGGGACTTCAAGATCTACCGCTGGAACCCCGATGACGGGCAGAACCCGCGCATCGACACCTATACGGTGGACATGGACAAGTGCGGCCCGATGGTGCTGGACGCGCTGATCAAGATCAAGAACGAGCAGGACCCGACGCTCACCTTCCGGCGCTCGTGCCGCGAGGGCATCTGCGGCTCCTGCGCCATGAACATCGACGGCACCAACACGCTGGCCTGCCTCAAGTCCTGCGAGGACGTGAAGGGCGATGTGCGGATCTATCCCTTGCCGCACATGCCTGTGGTGAAGGACCTGGTGCCCGACCTCACCCGCTTCTACGCCCAGCACCGCTCGATCGAGCCGTGGCTCAAGACGGTGACGCCGGAACCGCAGACCGAGTGGAAGCAGTATCCGGAAGACCGCAAGAAGCTCGATGGCCTCTACGAGTGCATCCTCTGCGCCTGCTGCTCCACTTCATGTCCGTCCTACTGGTGGAACGGCGACCGCTACCTCGGCCCCGCGGCGCTCTTGCAGGCCTACCGCTGGCTGATTGATTCGCGCGACGAGGGCACGGGCGAGCGCCTCGACAATCTCGAGGATCCATTCCGCCTTTACCGCTGCCACACGATCATGAACTGCGCCAAGACATGCCCCAAGGGCCTGTCCCCCGCCAAGGCCATTGCCGAGATCAAGAAGATGATGGTGGAACGGCGGGTCTGATCCCGCCGCGCTAGGTTCGTCCTCCGAGTGGCTTCACCCCGGCGAAGGCCGGGGTCCCGCTTTGCAGCGGCTGCCAGCCGGGACGAAAGCTGGATCCCGGCCTGCGCCGGGATGACGGAATACAAAGTGATTTGTGTCGGACGTTATGGCGTTCGCCCATGGTACAACTGGTGCTGCACTGCAAAAGCGATTATAGCGGGCGGCATCCCACACTCCAAAAGAGGCCCCGATGTCCCTCGACAGCTTCAAGTGCCGCAAGACCCTCAAGGTTGGTACCAAGACCTACACTTATTTCAGCCTGAAGGCGGCCGAGAAGAACGGCCTCACCGGCGTGTCGCGGCTTCCCTATTCGCTGAAGGTTCTGCTCGAGAATCTGCTGCGCCATGAGGATGGCCGCTCGGTGACCAAGGCCGACATCCAGGGCATCGCCAAGTGGCTCAAGAACCGTGGCCGCGAGGAAAAGGAAATCGCCTTCCGCCCCGCGCGCGTTCTGATGCAGGACTTTACCGGCGTTCCGGCGGTGGTTGACCTCGCCGCCATGCGCGACGCGATGAAGGGCCTGGGCCAGGACCCCAAGAAGATCAACCCGCTCGCCCCCGTCGATCTCGTCATCGATCACTCGGTGATGGTGGACTTCTTCGCCAATTCGAAGGCGTTCCGCGAAAACGTCAACCTCGAGTATGACCGCAACGGCGAACGCTACACCTTCCTCAAATGGGGGCAGGGCGCTTTCGACAATTTCCGCGTCGTGCCGCCCGGCACCGGCATCTGCCATCAGGTGAACCTCGAATATCTCGCCAAGACGGTGTGGACCAAGACCGAGAAGGTCAAGGGCAAGGCTGTCACCTACGCCTATCCGGATACGCTGGTCGGCACCGACTCGCACACCACCATGGTGAATGGCCTTGCTGTTTTGGGCTGGGGCGTCGGCGGCATCGAGGCGGAAGCCGCCATGCTGGGCCAGCCCATCTCCATGTTGATCCCCGAAGTGATCGGCTTCCGGCTGGACGGCACGCTGCCCGAGGGCACCACGGCCACCGATCTCGTGCTCACCGTCACCCAGATGCTGCGCAAGAAGGGCGTCGTCGGCAAGTTCGTCGAGTTCTATGGCCCGGGCCTCGCGCATCTCTCGCTCGAGGACATGGCGACGATTGCCAACATGGCGCCCGAATATGGCGCGACCTGCGGCTTCTTCCCGATCAATGCCGAGACCATCTCCTTCCTGAAGGGTACGGCGCGCGCCGCCGCACAGGTGGCCCTCGTCGAGAAATATGCCAAGGCGCAGGACATGTTCTGGACGCCCAAGGCTGAAGAACCGGTGTTCACCGATACGCTGGAACTCGACCTCGGCACCGTCGTTCCCTCCATGGCCGGCCCCAAGCGCCCGCAGGACCGGGTGGAACTCGGCAACGTCGCGTCCGGATTCGCCAAGGTG
>JBIIGF010000244.1:0-4279 GCA_044236665.1 Aestuariivirga sp.
CTCGCTGCCAAGCTGGGCGGCATCGAGAAAGGCCGGATTGGCAAACAGGATGTTGCGCTCGAGGTCGGTCACCACGAAGGATTCCGGCATGTCGCGCACTGCGCCGATCATGCCGGCATGGGCCTTGGACACGACGACGCCGCTGGCACCCGCCGTCATCGGCAGCAGGCGCATGAGATAATAGGTGGCGGCTTCCTGACGGAAGATATTGGCGCTCAGTACCGCTTGTTGCTGCCCACCCTCCAGCGTGAGGCCCACATCATCGGCCCGGCCCGTGGCGCGGAGCGCCAGCATCACATCGCTGACACGGTCTGCATCGGCGCCAGCGAACAGTCCGGCGAAGGGCGAGCCCAGCAACCGCTTCATGGGCTTGTTCACCAGATTGGCGGCGGCCGCATTCGCCTCGGTCACCCGGCCGCTGCGCGAATCGACCACCAGCACGGCCTCCGAGGCCACCTGCATCAGCAGGCGGTAGCGCGTCTCGGCATGGCGGAGCCTGGCATATTCCTGCTCGATCGACTGTTCGGCCGCCAGGAGCTTCTGCTGAACGGCCGCGAGGTGGCGCATGTCGCGGCCGATCGCCACGAAATCACCCGTGCCGCCGGCCTTCAGCAAACAGTAGCGCACCGGCACATCGGCTTCCCCCGCAACCGGATGGTTGATCTGCCGCCAGCGCGGCGGCAGGTCCATGGCGGCTTCCTCCATCATCTGCTCGATCTTGGGGCGGCTTTCGATGGTTGAGACATCGGCCCAAGCCTTGCCTGGCCATGCGGCGGCGAAGCCTGCGGGAACGTCCGCCGCCGCGATGACCGCATCGCCGACCGTGCCGTCAGCCTTGATGACCAGCGTCAGATCGGCGGCCGCTGAAAACAGCAGAACGGCCTCGGCCGCATCGAGTTGGGCCATCAGCGCACGGATACCGCTCGCCGGATCGTTGACATCCGAGTGGGCCGACACCTTTCCGAGGCTCACCATTTCAATCCCCTACTGGCGCGCACGCCGCAACGAACATCACTGGGCATCGACAAGACCGAACCAGAGTTCGGCCTGATCGACAGCACCTTGGGCATCGCGGATGACGGCATCCGCGCCGAGTTCCAGGCCATTAACATTGCCGCCGCAGAGGATTGCTCCCCCCACCATGATTCGGATGTCACGGCTGCCTGGCACGGCGCGGATGTCATTGATAACGGAGCGCAAATTCGGAAGCAAGCGATCACCGCTGATGGAAAGCCCGACAATGTCATAGGGCGTGCCGCCAAGCAGGCGGCGCAGCGCCGGCAGATCCGGGGGGACTGCCAGATCGGCCCGCCAGCCCGCCCGCAGGAGAAATTCCTGCACAATTCTCAATCCCAGGACGTGCTGCTCGCCCGGCACCGGCAACAGCAACACCGCGCCGCGCTGCGGCACGGCCCGGTTCGGCATCTCCAACCGGCGCAACAGGCGGTGGATCCGGCCGAGCCCGATCGTCACCTCGAGGAAATTCGCATCATCGCGGCACCACAACTCTCCCAGCAGGCGGGCCGCCGGCGCAAGGAGTTCGAGCATGACGGCCTCGGGCTCCACCCCCTGGGCGCAAAGAGCATTGAAGATATCAGCGGCACCTTCGTCATCGGCTCCGCACAGGCGGGCGGCGAAGGTCTCCACCAGTTCCGGCGCGATCCCGCCGCCCGGCAGGAATGCGGAGAGGTCGTTCATGGCGCCAGCCTCGGATCCAGTGCGGTCACGCAATCCATGTCTCAGCTCTCCACTACCAAAGCGTTCCGAAGCCTCCGGCTTCCCTCCATGCGGGCCAGCGGCCCGGGCCGGTGCATGCACTGCAGCAGGACGGCACCGAAGTACCACCCTGCACCTGCCATAATATGTTCTATTTTATTGACGTCAATCTGTATTGACACACCTATCATCCAGCGGTTACCTTCCCGGTCAGGGTCACATTCCTCCACCTCGTTTCTGAAGCGGGAGTGCAGCGGGCCCGGGAGAGCAACACAATGCAAGCGTCTCACCAGCTTGAACACCGCCCCGGGCTTTATACCGAAGCCGAACGCCGGCGGCGCGACTCCTCCCCCTGGACCATCGTGCAAGCCATCCTCGCCCCCCTCCAGTTCCTGGTTTTCCTGATCAGCCTCGGCCTCGTTCTGCGCACGCTGCTGACGGGTGAGGGCGTGTTCGCCGCCAATGCCTCAATCGTCATCAAGACACTGCTGCTCTACACCATCATGGTGACGGGCTCGCTGTGGGAAAAGCACGTCTTCGGCAAATACCTCTTCGCACCGGCCTTCTTCTGGGAAGATGCGGTGAGCTTCATCGTCATCGCGCTGCATACGGCCTATCTCATCGGCCTGCTGACCGGTACCATGAGCGAGACGGGCCTCCTGTGGCTGGCGCTGGTGGCCTATGCCACCTATGTCGTGAATGCCGGCCAGTTCCTGCTGAAGCTGCGCAGCGCCAGGCTCTCCACGCCGGAGGCCCTGTCATGAACCTCCCTTTCCGCACACCCGCGCCTCCTGCCGCGCAAGCCTGCGCCAGCATGCCCGTCCTGCGCGAGCGCGGGCAGCGCGAAGTGTTCTGCGGCCTCACCGGCATCGTCTGGCTGCACCGCAAGATACAGGACGCCTTCTTCCTCGTGGTGGGCTCGCGCACCTGCGCCCATCTGATCCAGTCCGCGGCGGGCGTCATGATCTTCGCCGAACCGCGCTTTGCCACCGCCATCATCGACGAGCGTGACCTTGCCGGGCTTTCCGAACTCGACACCGAGCTCGACCGGGTGGTGAACCGCCTGCTTGAGCGCCGCCCTGACATCCGCATGCTGTTCCTTGTGGGATCGTGCCCGTCGGAAGTCATCAAGCTCGACCTGTCGCGCGCCGCCACGCGCCTGTCGCAGATACACTCCCCGAAAGTCCGTGTGCTGAATTATTCGGGCAGCGGCATCGAAACGACCTTCACCCAGGGTGAAGACGCCTGTTTAGCCGCGCTGGTACCCATCTCCCCTCTTCCAGCCTCCGGCTCTCAGCCCCCGCTCCTCGTGGCGGGGGCTCTTTCTGATGTGGTCGAAGACCAGTTCCGGCGGATCTTCGCCGAAATGGGCCTCGGCAATACCGTGTTCCTGCCGGCCCGCTCCTCGCGCGATCTGCCGCCCATCGGGCCGGGTACGCGCTTCCTGCTGGCGCAGCCCTTCCTGTCGGACACGGCGCGGGCACTGGAGGAGCGCGGCGCCCGCCAGATTGCAGCGCCCTTCCCACTGGGTGCTGAGGGAACGACTGCCTGGTTTCAGGCCGCGGCCGATGCCTATGGCGTGTCGGGTGCGAAATTCCGCGCCGCAACCGATGCAGGCCGGGCGCGCGCCACGCTGGCCATCAACGCCCACCGCAAGGAGTTGGAAGGCAAGCGCATCTTCTTCTTCCCCGACTCGCAGCTCGAAATTCCACTGGCGCGCTTCGTCGCGCAGGAACTCGGCATGGAGCCCCTGGAAGTGGGAACACCCTATCTCCAGCGCCAGATCCTCGCGCTGGAACTGCCGCAGCTGCCACCCGGCTGCCGCCTGAGCGAGGGGCAGGATGTGGAAAAGCAGCTCGACCGCTGCCGTGAGGCCAAGCCAGATCTCGTCGTCTGCGGCCTCGGGCTGGCCAATCCGCTGGAGGCCGAAGGCTTCACAACCAAATGGTCGATCGAACTCGTCTTCACCCCGATCCAGGGCTATGAGCAGGCCGGCGACCTGGCGCAGCTCTTCGCCCGCCCACTCGACCGCAAGATGAGGCTGGGGGGCATGCCATGCAGCTGACCCTGTGGACTTATGAAGGCCCGCCGCACATCGGCGCCATGCGCGTTGCCACCGCGATGAAGGGCCTGCACTATGTGCTGCACGCCCCGCAGGGCGACACCTATGCCGACCTGCTCTTCACCATGATCGAGCGGCGCAACGCCAGGCCACCGGTGAGCTACACGACCTTCCAGGCCCGCGACCTTGGCGGCGATACCGCCAACCTGTTCAAGACAGCCTGCGCCGATGCCTTCGAGCGCTTTGAGCCGCAGGCGATCATCGTCGGCGCCTCCTGCACGGCGGAACTGATCCAGGATGATCCGGGCGGCCTCGCAAAGGCGCTGAACCTGCCCATTCCGGTGATCCCGCTGGAGCTTCCCTCCTACCAGAAGAAGGAGAACTGGGGCGCTTCGGAAACCTTCTACCAGATCGTGCGGCACCTCTGCGTGCCAGGGGCCGCCAGCGGCGAGATCAACCCCCGCTCCTGCAACATCCTCGGGCCAACGGCTTTGGGCTTCC